>JAYSRS010000166.1:0-5629 GCA_043720935.1 Saprospiraceae bacterium | reverse complement strand
ACGATATGCATTATGGCATCATAAAAGCATATATTTTCGTAAGAAACAAGTTCAAAACGTTCGTAAAAAAACAGCATACATTTTAAATCAGTACCGTCCTTTTGCTCAAACTGATGTTATTAATACGATTCTTACAGGTATAGATCCTAACTTAGATGACATTTACACACAGAATTTCTCTACTTATTTTTCAAAGTATAATCAAGCAATTTTGGATGTTTTAGGGGAGCAGCATCCTGATATTGCGGCACAAATTCGCGGTATTAACATTCAAGAACTTGTGAATGAATACGTGAGTAAAAATTGGGAAACAAAGCAAACGAACTACATTTTTCCGTTGATGAGTGCTGTTAGCAACTTATCAAAAGAAGATTTGGCTGAAATGGCTGAAAGTTTAATTTACTTGACGTATTTAAAAAGAAGAATTACCTTTGCGGAAGAAAGCGTTGGTGGGCCAGTTGACGTAGCCATTATTTCAAAAGGAGATGGCTTTATTTGGATAAAGAGAAAGCATTATTTTAAACCAGAATTAAATCAATACTTTTTTCAAAACTATATAAATGACTCATGTTACGCAAGCGGCTAAAATAGCCCGCTGATTTGAGGGATAAGACTGATTTAAAAGGATTTCTTTTTTAACGGAAACGCTTATAGAAAAAAATCAGTGTCAATCAGTCGTATCCCTCAAATCAGTGGGCCATTGCGTAACATCAGTAAATGACTTATAAAATGGATTTTATTTCATTAAATTCGAGGGAAAATAAAAGTTTTCCAATCAACAATGGGCTATTATCTACATTAGATAATCAAAGTAAAAATAATATGCAAATCGTTCAAGGAATGTCTCCTAAAGAAATTGCAGATATTATTTCAGACCATTTAATTGACATGGTGAAAAAACAATTTCAAGTTGCAAAAGAGAAATATCAACAAGATACGGCAGCAGCACAAGCTGATCATAAATCTGTAGTTTGAAAAGCACCCCCTCAGTATAAAACATTAAAAAGCCTTGAAAACAATCGTTTTTAAGGCTTTTTAGTTGGATGACGGTAGTTTTTTAAATCGAAAAAATCTTTTCCTCAAAAAATCTTATTTTTGTCTTTTTTTTACAGAAAATCATAAATTATGGTAAAAAAATTCAATGTAACAGGGACTTGTTTTCCCGAAGACCACTACATGGCGGATGTATCGGAAAAATGGGAAACGACCTATAAAATGATAGAGGAAGGGACGTATTTTATCATCAACCGTCCGCGTCAGTACGGGAAAACAACCACATTATATACGATGGCGGAAAGGCTTACGCAATCGGGTAAATATCTTGTTTTCAATATGAGTTTTGAAGGCATTGGCGATGATATTTTTAAACTTGAAGCGACTTTTGCATCAGGTTTCGTTCGTTTATTAACAAAATATGCCCAAATTACAGCACCCGAATTAGTAGATTGGTTGACTGAAACAGCACCAACAATTAGTAGTTTAGAATTACTAGATAGTATGATTTCAGTTTTTGTGAAAAAGACGGATAAAAAAGTAGTCGTATTGATTGACGAAGTGGATAAAAGCAGTAACAATCAGTTGTTTATTAGCTTTTTGGCGATGTTGCGGAACAAATATTTGGAGAGAAAGACATTTAAAACCTTTCATTCGGTTGTCCTCGCGGGGGTGCATGATGTCAAAAATCTGAAATTTAAAATACGACAAGGCGACGAGCAGAAATACAATTCTCCATGGAATATTGCGACTGACTTTACGGTAGATATGAATTTATATCCTAATGAGATAAAGCCGATGCTCGCTGATTATATGCAAGAACAAGGCGTCACGATGGATACACAACGCATTGCTGACCGTTTATTCTACCTAACATCGGGCTATCCTTTTTTGGTGAGTCAAATGTGTAAAACAATTGCAGAGGAGATTATGCCGACCAAAACCATTAAAGAATGGACGGAAGTAGAGGTGAACAAAGCGTTTCGGCTTATTTTACGCAAACGCGGGATTGCCAATTTTGATACCGTTGTAAAAAATCTCAAAGAATACCCCGATTTATACAATTTGGTCTATTCTATCGCAGTTGAGGGGATAGCGATACCGTATAGCGATTATGATTTTACCACTAATTTAGGCATTCTGCACGGTATTTTTGGGCAGACAGAAGAAGGAATGCTTAAAATTCACAACCGCATTTACAGGGAAATTATTGTTGATATGATGATTTCAGAATGGCGGACTGACAATATCATCAATCGTAAACTCAACACCGATGATTTTGATGTCGTCAGCCAATATCATTTACCGAATAAGGCTTTGGATATGCAAAAAGTATTGACGAATTTTCAGATTTTCATGAAACAAGCATACAGTGGTAAAGACCGTAAATTTGTAGAGCGCGATGGCCGATTGATATTTTTAGCGTTTATACGCCCGATTCTTAACGGCGCAGGATATAATTTTAAAGAGCCTCAAATTTCAGAAGAAAAACGTTTAGATGTTGTTATTACTTATTATCAACATCAATACGTGGCAGAACTCAAAATATGGCGCGGCGAGGTAGCGCATGAAAAAGGCGTTTTACAACTCGTTGATTACTTAAATCGCATGAATTTGTCAACGGGCTATTTGCTAATTTTCGATAATAACAAAAAGAAAACGTGGGAAAACGATTGGCTAGATGTGCAAGGAAAACGGATTTTTTGGGCAAAGATTTAAGCCGATTTTTAAAAGAAAAGCCTTGAAAATGACCGTTTTCAAGGCTTTTTGACGTTTTATACTGAGGGGGTGCTTAATCTGAATTAATCATCAAATTTTACCACTAATCTCATCCAAAACATATCGTCATTGCTTCGTGCCTCGCAATGACGATATGTTTTAGTTTAAATTTTGAGCATAAATCATTGACCATCAAGAGTTTTAACTCAGAATTCACGTTAAAATAAAAAATCATTTCAACAACATAATAGCCGCCATCGTTTCTATGCCATCGAATAAGCAACCAATCCTTAAATTTTCGTTTTCGCCATGCTGATTGTTGTCGTAATTGACGACAGGAACGGTTAACGGGGGCGTTTTCAAGACTTGTTCAAACAGATACAACGGCAAACTACCGCCTGCGGAGGGCATCAAAATGACTTTTTCAGTCGTCGAATTTTGAACGGCTTTTATGACTTTTTGAGCAATCGGCAAGTCCATCGAAGTCCGTTGCGCGTCGTAGCCTGAGCCTACGCGAATCGTGGCGATGTTTGGAAATTTCAAGCGTTCTTCGTCAGTCGGTTCTCGGTCAAAAACTTCATAGCCTTGTTTTTTGACGTGATTGATGACTTTTTGCGCCTGTTTCTGCCAATTGTTGCCTTTTATGAGGCGTAAATCAAGTGTTACAATCGCCATTGTCGGAATGATGTTCGCAGCAAGTTTACCGACGTTTGCGCTGATAATGCCGTTAATATTGAGCGTCGGCAAGGTCGTGATTGATTCCAAATACGTCCGTTCCGTGCTTTCCGATTGAGCAAAAGCGAGTTCTTTTTGCATCATTGCGGCAGGGTCAGGAATCGCCGCGAGGGCTTCGCGCTCGATTTTACTGAGGGGGGTCACGTCGTTGTAAAAACCATCAATCAACACTCGCCCGTTGTCATCTTTCATTGTGGCCAACAAACGCGTCAATTTCCACGCAGGATTCGGTGCCCAATTGCCATAATTACCTGAATGCAAAGGCCGTTTTGGCCCATAAATCGTCATATTCACGTTCACATCGCCGCGCACACCAAAGACAATTTGCTTTTTGCCCGAGGCATGAAGCGGCCCATCGGCGATAATCCACAAGTCGGCTTTCAGCAAATCTTTGTTGACTTCCAGAATCTCGTTGAGGTGCATTGAGCCTTTTTCTTCTTCCCCTTCAAAGAAAAATTTGACGTTCACATTAGGCGAAAGCCCACTTTGTCGCAAGGCATCGTAAGCCGTGATAATGCTAAAAACACCCGCTTTATCGTCCGAACTTGCGCGGCCATAAATGCGGCTATTTAAGTCAACTGGTTCATTTTCCTTAGGAAAATCTATCATTTTACCGCCTTTTTCAAGCGAAGTCGTCATCAATTGCGGTGTGAAAGGCGACAAACCTTCAGCCCATTTATCGGGATTGACAGGTTGCCCGTCGTAATGTGCGTAGAAGACAATCGTCGTCGTGGCATTCGGTACTTTGATGTCGCCGAAGACGGCAGGAATCGCGTTTGGCGACGTGCCATAAACCAATTTGGCATTGCTAATACCGCGTTTTTTCATCATATCAACAATGAAATTGGCATTTGCGCGCAAAGACGCCGTATCGTTCATCGTATTAGGAATAGATAAAAACGCCGCGTATTCTTTCAGCAAAGCGTGTTGCCGTTTTTTATGAAAATCGGCGATTTTACTGAGGGGGTCATTTTGAGCCGCCAATAATGAGGCCGATGCAAGGAAAATGAGCGAAAGAATGTGGTTTTTCATATTTTTAAATTTTAAAAAGACTTTAAGCCCTTAAAGCATCTCCGTTTGAATTTGTTCTACATACGCAGTCGTCACTCCGAATACATCGGAAATATCTTCGGCGGACAGTTTTCCCTTTTTTAATAGATTGATAATGCTTTGCTTTTGCGCGGCTTTCGCTGCTTTAACCTCATCTTGAGCTGCTTTTGCTTCATCTTGAGCCGCTTTTGCTTCATCTTGAGCCGCTTTTGCTTCATCTTCAGCGGCTTGTACCTTCTTATCTGCCTCAATTTCAACCCGAGCAAGGGTTACTTTACGCATTTCTTCAATTTTAGCATCTGCGATTTCTTCGGGGTCAATATTATCGGCTTCAGCAAGTTCTGCGGCGCGGACGATGGCAGGTTTTGACTTGTTAATTTGCGGATTTTCGGGGTTTTTTATGGATTCTTTAATCAAATCCAACCAATCGCGGATAGCAGGCGGCGTGTGTATCGTCGTATGCGTACTGTTCAAAACCACTAATTTATGGTTGTGCATTTCGCGCACTTCGCCGTTCAGCGTGCGCGGATTGATGTCGGTTATCAACACATCGTCTTTGATAAGCACGCCATTTTTATCCCTCATGCGGTAAGCCGAGGTCACAACGACGATAATATAGACGTCTTTTGCGTATTCATACGTCTTGCTTGTGCGTTGAATATCAACGAGATTACCCGTAAAATAGTGGGTAAAGCGGTCATAAGTGTAGTCATAGTCCACTTTTTGAATCTCTACGACGGTTCTATTCGCCGTGTCTTCGGCAAACAAATCCATTCGAAACTTGATGGCACTTGATTTACTCGGCAACATTTTTTCCGTTTCGACTTTCGTAATGTTCATATCAATACCCAAAACATCTTTCACGAAGGCGCAAAAAACAGTTACGTCCGTAAATACTTTTTTAAAATGGACTTCATTATCAAGATTTGCTAACATATTTAGTGGCGTTTATGGATTTTAAAGCCATAACTGTTTACAAAATTAGGTTTAAATTAATGAATATCCCCTTTTATTTAGTATCATTTTCAAGTAAGTGTATGGACAAAATTAATATGCACTGTTTTTCGCTGCGCGAAAAAGGCGTGCGAAAGAAATCTATCAGGGCGAGCGTGTTTTTTTGATAGAAAAATCG
>JAYSRS010000165.1:0-5654 GCA_043720935.1 Saprospiraceae bacterium | reverse complement strand
CCGTAGAAGTGCTGTGAATTGAAGCCCCCAACTTAAAAGTTGGGGTTAGTCATACTTGTAAAAGATAAAATCTATTGCTGTCTAAAAAGAAAAGTCTCCACTTTGGCCTTTCAGAAAGTGGGCAAAAGTAGATAAAAAAACGTGATTTTCATGCTTATTATCCCTTTTCGCCTTTAAAATCAAACACTAATGAACAGATTTATATTGCGGCGTAGCTGCAAAATCTCGGTAACAATTAATATAAACACGATTTCCAAGTGCGGTGTAACCGCAAAACAAGCAGTTTTGCGGTTACACCTCACTTTAAAATCAAGTATCGAAGTATAATATTACCAAGATTTTGCAGCTACGCCGCAAAAAAAAGTGCGTAAAAGTTTATTGTTGCCTACTTCGCAACACATCGAAAAATGGGTTAAACGTTTTTTTTTGAGGAAGGTTTTGTCGGTTCAACGGCGACGAGGTTAAAAACGGCGACGACGTTTTAGGCGCTATTAAATCCCCAAAATAAAAAAAATCCTTTGTTTTAAAACCGACTTTACTACTTTTAGCCCTTATAGAACGGAATTTATTTACACCAATCAAAATCCAATCATTTTATGGACATCAAGTCTCTTTTTCGTCGAAAATCAATTTCAGACGCCATTGCGAACGCCGAAAGTGGACACGGCGGCGGCGGTGCAATGGTAAAAAGCCTCACTCTCCGCGACCTTACAGCAATGGGCATTGCGGCGGTTATTGGTGCGGGCATTTTCAGCACCGTCGGCAAAGCCTGTGCGGACGGCGGCCCAGCCATTTCGGTTTTGTACATCTTTACGGCAGTCGCGTGCTTGTTTTCGGCACTTTGCTATGCCGAATTTGCTTCACGCGTACCCGTTTCAGGCTCGGCCTATACGTATGCGTACACGACTTTGGGCGAAATTATTGCTTGGGTTATCGGTTGGAATCTCGTTTTTGAATACGCAATTGGCAATATTACGGTCGCTATTTCGTGGTCAGATTATTTCTCCAACTTGCTCGAAAAAGGCTTTCATATCAACATTCCCGATTATTTAGAAATGGATTATTTGTCGGCCAAACGCGCCGCAATCGCCGACCCGACAAGTACGGCGGCTGCCGCTTGGAACGATGCCCCAACGTTTTTAGGTATCAAATTCATTGCCGACTTGCCGACGCTTTTATTAACGTTTTTAATTACAATTTTGATTATTCGAGGCATAAAAGAGTCGAAAATCGCTACAAATATCATGGTTGCGGTCAAATTAGCCGTCGTTTTTATGGTCGTTGTGATTGGCGTTTTCTACGTGGACACCTCAAATTGGTCGCCTTTTGCACCAAACGGTTGGGGCAATGTGATGAAAGGCGTCTCGTCGGTTTTCTTCGCCTACATCGGTTTCGATGCGATTTCAACAACCGCCGAGGAGTGCAAAAATCCGCAACGCGACTTGCCCAAAGCTATGATTTATTCGCTCATTATTTGCACCATATTATACGTAGCCGTCGTTTTGGTCATGACGGGCATGGTACCTTACCACAAACTCGGCGTCGGCGACCCGTTAGCCTTCGTTTTTGGCGAACGCGGCTTGTTTTGGATTGAAAAAATCGTGGCAATTAGTGCTGTTTTTGCCATGGCGAGCGTGTTTTTAGTCTTTCAAATTGGCCAACCACGTATCTGGATGACGATGAGCCGCGACGGTTTGTTGCCAAAACGCTTCGCTTCGTTGCATCCAAAATTTAAAACGCCTTATTTTTCAAGCATTTTGGCGGGCCTTTTGGTCGCAATCCCTTCACTTTTCATGAATTTGACGGAAGTGACCGACTTGTGCAGCATCGGCACTTTGTTTGCTTTTGCCTTGGTATCAGGCGGGATTTTATATCTCGAAAAAGACGACCCCTCAGTAAAACAGGCAGGTTTTAGAATTCCTTACGTGAATGGACAGTTTATTGTGCCGATTTTATATCATATTTCATTGGGAGTTTTCTACCATTTCAAGCCAGAAATTTTTGAAACCGTAAGTAGTAATCAATTATTTTATTGGTCTTTGTTAATTGTTGGGGCTGTCATTACTTACAACGCCTTTAAACAAAAATGGTTAACGATACCAGTAACAGCTATTTTAGCAACAATTTGCTATTATTACAAACCTGAAATTTTCCAAAATATAAGTGGAAACCAATTGCTTTATTGGGCATTTTTCATTGTTTTCGCTTGCGTTTCTTACATAAGTTTTGAAAAAAAATTGTCGCTCATCCCCGTTTTAGGCTTATTGACAAATCTCTATTTAATGACTGAATTGGGCGCGACAAATTGGCTACGTTTCCTGCTTTGGTGTGCGATTGGCTTGGTGATTTATTTTGCATATAGCTACAAAAAAAGTAATTTGGCAAAAGCGTAATTTGTTGTTAAATAGTTGATTTTAAATGTATTACAACTTGACGCGGGTTTGAAATCCGCGTCAAGTTTTTCTAAATAATTTTGTTCCAACGTTTAAATCTGTCGAATTAATAGAAAAAACACCCCCTCAGTATTTTCAACAAATTTTAAAAATATGAGATACCATTTAATTGCCGTTGGCGGTGCTGTGATGCACAATTTAGCTTTAGCTTTACAACAAAATGGACACACCGTTACGGGTTCGGATGATGAAATTTACGAACCTGCCCGTTCTCGACTTAAAGCCTTCGATTTGTTGCCCGATAGGGAGGGGTGGCATTCGGACCGTATTTCGACCGATTTAGACGCCGTGATTCTAGGAATGCACGCCCGAAAAGACAATCCCGAACTCACACGGGCGCAAGAACTGGGTTTGCCTATTTATTCTTTTCCCGAATTTATTTACAACCATGCGGCGCAAAAAACGCGGATTGTTGTCGCAGGAAGTCATGGAAAAACGACGACAACTTCGATGATTATGCACGTTTTGCGGCACGCAGGGCGCAATTTTGATTACCTCGTCGGCGCATTGTTGGAGGGTTTTGACACAATGGTTCGGCTCTCTGATGCGCCTGTGATGGTCATTGAAGGCGATGAATATTTGTCGTCACCGCTTGATTTACGGCCTAAAATTATGCACTACAAACCACACGTGGCCATCATCACGGGCGTTGCGTGGGATCATGCAAACGTGTTTCCGACGTTTGAAAACTACGTTTTACAGTTTGAAAATTTCATAAAAACGCTTGATACTGAGGGGTCTCTTTTTTGGTATGAACACGATAAAGAATTGCAACACATCTCGGCGTCAAGTCCTTGTAAATCAATCGCTTATGACGCTTTTGATTCTGACATTTCAGAAGGGAAAACGGTGTTAAAAACGGCAGATGAACGCCGTGTAAACCTTGAAATTTTTGGCGACCACAATTTAGCAAATCTCAAAGCAGCGTATTTGGCTTGCCGAGAAATTGGCCTAACGGATGATGAATTTTTTGCCGCTATTCCATCCTTCAAAGGGGCCGCAAAACGGCTTCAAATTTTGGCCGAAACGGCAACGAGTATTGCGTTTTTGGATTTTGCCCATGCCCCGTCAAAAGTGAAGGCGACAATTGACGCGATGCACGCACAATATCCTGAAAGACAATTAGTGGCGTGTTTGGAATTGCACACGTTTAGCAGTTTGAGCAAAAGTTTTTTACCGCAATACGCAGGGACAATGCAAGCCGCCGATGAAGCCGTCGTGTTTTTTAATGAACATACCTTAGCGATGAAAAAAATGCCCCCCCTCAGTATCGAAGAGGTAAAAACGTTTTTTAATCATCCAAATCTGACCGTTTTTACGGACAATCAAAAACTGGTGGCCTATTTGAAAGAACGTCATTTTCAATCCCGTGATTTGTTGTTGATGACTTCGGGGACATTCGTGGGACTGAATTTGAAGGAATTAGCGACGGAATTGTTGGAATAAAAATTTTATCACCCCCTCCGTATTTTGCTTAAAAAAAGCGACTTGATGTTGTCAAGTCGCTTTTTTTTAGGCAAAATACGGAGGGGGTACTTTTTCATTTATTGAATCCCCAAAACTTTAATTTCAACGCGGCGGTTCAGCTCTTCTTGTCGTTCGGTCGTCGGTTCAGGATATTTCATTTGCGAATTGCCGTAGCCTTTGCTCGATATTTTTTCTTCTGAAAAACCATTTTTAATCAAGAATTTGCGAATCGTTTGCGCGCGTTTAGTGGAGATGTTAAACTCATCTTTTGGCAACTTTTTAGGGTCAACGCCAGGGGCATTGACGTGTCCTGCAATTTCGACTGAAATATCTTTGTTGAGGTTCATAAAACGCAGGATTTTAGCCAATTCCACGTCCGAAGATGTCAATAAAGTCGCTTCGTTGCCCACAAAATAAAGGTTCGTAATACTCGCCACACGACCAACTTGAAGCGGTTGAAGGGTCACGCGTTGCGCTTGATTCGGCTTAATCACAACATCTTGTGAGCTGTAAAAATAGCCTTTGGCAAAGACATCCATCGTAACAATTTCGTCAAAAGCGCATAAAAACTTGTACGTTCCGTCGTTTTGCGTCATAAACGAATCCACTTTATTGTCCAAATGCCGAACGAAAATCATGGCGGGAATGCCCGTTTTTGTATCGCTGTTTTCAATCACACCTTGCAAATAAGGCTTGGCGGCTTCTTCAACTCTCGGTGCTTCGGCAGCTTTGGGTGCTTCGTTAACTTTCGGTGCTTCCACCACTTTTGCCACTTCGGAAGCTGTTCTTTTCGAGGATTCACCCCCGTTATTAGTAAACATTTTCTCAAATGAAGAGGCCGATGTGGTGGGTTTTTCAACCACCACTTTCTTCTCAACAATGACAGGTTTTTCGACGATTTTCTCAACTGTTTGAATCTGAATAACAGGCTTTTCGACGATTTTTTCGACAATTCTCACATTGCCTTCGGGTGCCAATTCATAGACCTCGACGGTTGCCCGACGGTTCATTTTTCGACCATCTTCGGTCGTATTTGTCGCCAAAGGCTTGTCCTTTCCGAACGTCGAAGCCATCAAAACCTCGGGCGAAATGCCTTTTGCCAATAAGAAATACTTAACGGCATTGGCGCGTTTGTCGGACAAAATATAGTTGTCTTGTTGGCTACCCCAAGCATCGGTATGAGCCGTAATTCGGATTTTTTGACCCGTTTTTTGCTTGAATTTGGCCACCATTTGCTCCAATTGCTTCGTCGCTTCGCCTGTTAAAGCATGGCGTGAAAACTCAAAATAGATGTCCGTTTTTTCGGTTAATTTGAGATTATCGAGAACATTTTGGGCGTAAGTCGGCACGGTGAGTGCGAGAAAGAGTAGAACTGTGAGTAATTTATTGTATTTTCTCATAATTGTTATTTTTAATTTAGAAGACAGTAGTGTACCTTATTACGGTAACGATATATAACAAATAAAAAGCCAGTTTCTGATTTTGGTTTGTTAACGCTTGGTTAAAATATAGGATGCTCAAAACAGGCCCCTCAGTATTTTGGCGTTTTTGATAGTAAAAATCATTATATTGGTTAAAAAAAAATGTTTTTCAAGATGTTGATAAAATCAAAAGGACGTTTATCTTTGTACAAACTAAGTAGTTATGAGTTATAAATGATGAGTTATGAGTTTTACAATACGTTGATAATCAACAATTTGCAAAAAATAAAATTCCCGTTTATTTAAACGCACC
>JAYSRS010000164.1:0-2025 GCA_043720935.1 Saprospiraceae bacterium | reverse complement strand
TTATTGTTATAACTGAAAAACCGTATCATAATCAAACAAATAAGGGTCGCCGAGGCTGACTAACAGCAATCCCGCCCGTTGTTGTTGACATACTTCGCTGATAATGTCCGACGCAATGCGTATGTTTTCTTTATCCAAATGACTAAACGGCTCATCGAGCAACAAATAATTAAAAGGCTGTGCCAAAGCGCGAATAATAGCAATGCGTTGCCGTTGCCCATAACTCAAAGTAGCGCATTTTTTGTCTAGAAAATCGGCCATACCAAGCCTTTCGGCGTATGTTTCAAGCGTTTTTACTGAGGGGGCCGCTTTTTTGTCCGAAGTGAGTTGACTTTTCAAAATGATGTTTTCCCGTGCGGTCAAATGTAGGAAAAGTCGTAAATCTTGAAAGACAATGGCCAATTTTTTCTGTCGAATGACTGCCCAATCGTCTATCGAATAGTCTTTTACGTTTTTAATATCTAGAAAAATATCGCCTTGATAGTCGTTGCGTAGCCCATAAATCGCATGCATCAACGTGGATTTTCCTTTGCCCGACGCCGCCGACAACAAGTAGTTTTTACGGCTCTCAAAAATGACCCCCTCAGTATTATAAACATTTGAAGCAGGATTTAACCCGTTTTCAAGGAGTGGGAACGGGATGACTTTATGTAGTTTTATCATGTTTTAAAAGGATTTAAAATTGGTTCACGCCGAACGTAATTTTTAGGCAATTGCGCGAGCAAACGCTTACGAAATTTATGATAATCCACCGTAATCGTGTGCCGTGGCGTTTTGATTTGCTCAAAATCGGGGTGTGTCACTTCTTTTTCCACCAAAGCCGCGATATTTTGAGGCCGTTGCCATTTGCCCACAACGTGCCGCGCCATGATTTTAGCTTGCAATTCCGAGCCAGGCCAAATGCAACCGAGTGGTTGAAACAGGCCAATAAAATAAACGTTTTCAATGGTCGGATGAAACATTTTTAACCACAACGGGACATCTCCCTCTGTATAATCAATCAAATTTTTATCAAAAAAAGGATGGACAATTTGATAGCCCGTACACGCCACAATCACATCATACGCACCCGTCGAGCCGTCTTTGAAGTGAACGGTGTCGTTTTCAAGCCGTTCAATGTCGGGGCGCGGCTTGATTTTACCGTGTCGAATCGTATAAAACAAATCTTCACTTATCGTCGGATGATGAAAACCAAAGGGTTGCGCGGGATTGGGCAAACCGTAGAGTTCATTTTTACCATTTCGGATGGAAAGTGTCAATGCAATCATTTTTTTCCACAACCAACGCGGCAAAAAACTCAACTTCTCGCCAATAACATCGCTCGGTTTTCCCATCGTAAATTTCGGCGCAATCCAATAGCCCCGTCGCCAACTTAAATCAACCGACGCCGCCACGCGACTCGATTCCACGGAGACATCACAAGCCGAATTGCCGCCACCAATCACCAAAACGCGCTTGTCTTTGAACCGCGCAAACCGTTTTACGGCGTGAGAATGGATAAATTCACCATCAAAATGTCCTTGATACTGAGGGGTGCGCGGCAACCAATGATGACCGTTGCAGACGGCTAAAGCATCAAAAAAATGCGTGGATTCGATGCCGTTTTTGTTGGTTTTGACCAACCATAAGCCGTCTGTCGTTTGCTCGCAATGCGTTACCAAAGTCTCAAATTGAATGACTGAATACAAGCCAAAATGCCGTGCATACGCTTGAAAATAAGCCGCCAAATGCCTGTGCGACGGATAATCAGGCACTTCGGGCGCGAAAGGGAAATCGTCGTATTGACTCAATGTTTTCGACGATATAATATGTGTCGTTTCAAAAACCGAAGAATGACCTTCGTTTTCATTAAACACCCAATTGCCGCCAACGTCCGTTCCGAGGTCGAAAACGGTGACGTTTACGCCTTCATCCAAGAGATTTTTTGCTGCCGCAATGCCTGACGGGCCTGCGCCGATAACGCATACGTTTTTCATGATTAAATTTTATTACACGGTTCACGGGCTGTTTTTCGCTACGCTCAAA
>JAYSRS010000163.1:0-17266 GCA_043720935.1 Saprospiraceae bacterium | reverse complement strand
TAAGTGATAAGTGATAAGTGATAAGTGATAAGTGATAAGTGATAAGTGATAAGTGATAAGTGAAACGCCAATTTGAGCATTATCTCAAATCGGCGTTTCACTTATCACTTATCACTTATCACTTTTCACTTATCACTTATCACTTACCCATCCAAACGGTGCGTCATTTTTCTAATCGCCTCAATAATAAAATCAAGGGTTTGCGGGTAATCAGCATAACGAATTTTCGTATTGTCTTCTCCCCAAATTGAAATCGTCACAACGCGTTTTTTATCACCATAATTTATCATCAGCCGCAAAGGAATGGGCGTTGGCTTCATCACTTTTCGTTTTTCGCAAGCCAAATTTGTACAATCGTAGAGCCGTTGCATCTCAAAAAACTTGTTTTGAACAACATATTCAGCAAACTGCTCCAATTCCACACGTGGTATATTTTTTTTCACCACCCGAAGCGGCTGATTGACCGTTTGGTATTCATGCACCAATCGCCCATCCGTTCCAATGCGGATAAAATCCCTGATAACAGGGTCAATACCGCCGTAATAACCGCCACCAACAAGTTCAATACCGATGTAAGTCAATTGTTTTTTAGTCGCTTCGGCCTTTTTTGTCTCCTCATTGCCCCCCCTCAGTATAGACCACCAAGAACGGCGACGCGGCTCTTTTGGCTCAGCTTCGACGACTACTTCGGGCAATTCGTCAACGGGTCGAACGAAGGGTGCAGCAGCATTTTCGACTTGTACAAAATGGTATTGATAAGTTCCATTTGAGTTGGGTTGTTGAAATTCAAGCACCAAAGTCTTGTTATTTATCGCCGCGATTTCAAATTTTTTGATGTTCCGAAACGGATAAAACAACGTACCTCCGCTCAAACTCCAATTGCCCTTGGCGTATTTGCCATGCAAGAACTGCTCAAATGAATAATCGTATCTAAAAAAAAGAAAATACTGGTAGTCCTTATCGGCTTGATGTACCGTCGTGTTCGACTCCAAATGCAGCGTGTAAGCATACCGCCATTTAGTGCCAATAAGTTGCCGTTCTTGTACCGTCGGATAGCCAAATCGTTGAGCAGTAAGCGTAGAAAATGATAGAAAAACGATAAATATGAGTAAAAGTGAGTATTTCATTTTTTTGACATAGAGGTTGAAAATTTATGATTCAATAAACACTTTTCGGCAAATTTCAAGCCAAAGGATGGGTGCCACACAGAGTTCACGGAGAACACAGCGTTTTTTATTTCCTTGAATTAAAATAAGCACCAAACACATGAGACAAAAAAAGCATACCCGTTAGAATTAAAGCACTAAAACCAATGATTTCACCATATTGAGCATAAAAAGTGACCTCTTTACTCAATTTTATACGTTGCCGAATAACGGCATCCTCGGCATAACCTGTCTGCTGTTCGACATCGCCACGGGCATTGATAAAGCAACTTGTTCCCGTATTTGCCGACCGCACGACCGACCGCCGCAGCTCAATCGCCCGAAGCCGTCCGAAGGCTTGATGCTGTTTGTAGCCAGGCGTATTGTCCCACCAACCATCATTCGTCACGACAAACAAGGCTTCCGCACCTGCCTCGACGTAACCACGGCAAAAATCGCCGTAAATCGACTCATAACAGATAACTGGCGATATTTTTTTCGCCCCATCGCCACTCAAAAAAGCCGATGGTTTGGGTTGCGTGCCAAGGCCGCCGACCGTGCCACCAAAGCTTTTAAAAAGTGGTTCAGCCCAGCTAAACAAGAAGCCATAAGGCAAGATTTCGGGGCCGGGAACAAGTTTCGATTTCTTATAAAGCGGCGCGAGCATCCCGAGTCCTGACACTTGCGTAGCCGCGTTGTAAGATTCCCAATACGTAAAAGTGCCATCGGAATTGTCAAATTTACGCGTCGTTTTGGGCAAACCCGTTGGCTTTTCTTTTACGCGTTGAGCATATACTTTAAGCGCATCAACACCCATAACCAAATTTAATTTTGGATATTTACGTACATAAGTCTTTAATTCTGTCAAAATCGTATTGTCGGGCCAAAAATCTACATTATTCAAATCAAAACTCGTTTCGGGAAAAACCACATAATCCACTGTCGAATCGAGTTTTTGAGCCGTCAATCGTGAGAATTTTTGCAATTGTACTGAGGGGGGTACATCAAATTTCTCGTAGTGCGGTTCGTAGTTCGGTTGCACTGCAATTACGTCGGCTGTCGCGTCATTTGGTTGAATGCTCACCGTTTCGGCGCGGCTTTGATAGATTAAAAAAGAGAAAACTGAAGGCACTAGAACCATTGCCGTTGTGAACGCAACAATGCGCCGTTGGAGTTGCTTTTTTTCATAAAAAGAATAAGAAATTATTTGCATAACTAAGGCGTTGATGCTCAAAATCCACAATGAACCGCCCAAATGTCCTGTGTATTCGTACCACTGAATCAAAAAAGGCGCGTTTGCAAAAGCGTTTCCGAGCGTCAGCCACGGCCACGAAAGTTCCCAATTAAGGTGAATAAACTCAAAACTTAACCAAAAAATGGCCAAAACTAAGTAGCGATGCCAA
Source organism: Saprospiraceae bacterium (assembly GCA_043720935.1). Classification (GTDB taxonomy): domain Bacteria; phylum Bacteroidota; class Bacteroidia; order Chitinophagales; family Saprospiraceae; genus JAAFJT01. The sequence goes on along the minus strand of JAYSRS010000163.1, from coordinate 14,718 downwards.
CAAAACGGTGGTTTGTTGCGTGTCCAACTTCGATAAACGAGCGTTAAAGCCATTTTATGAAATACCAAAAAAACGCTCGCCATGAAAAAGGCGTTGAGGTAATTTGCTGCCATGCCCGCAACAAGACCCGCGTTTGCAACCCACCACGTTGACCCAATATTCCAAATAATGAAGGTATTGAAGGCATATTTCATCAATCTGTCGGTTGGCAATAAACGCTTATCGGGCGTCGAGCTGTTCATTTTCAAGGTAGAAATTTCTCTTTCAACCATCAAAAGTGGGACAAAACCAATGAAAATCAAGGGAATAAATGGCGATGTCGGGAAACCGAACGACAAAAAAAGGCCGCTCAATGTCGAAAGAGCTAGCCAACGAAGATTGTACCGATGCACAAAAACAAGGATAATCGCGGCCCATAAGCCCATCAAAAAAGGCAATGTCCACCAACCAAATAAACGGGATTCGGACATCTGATAGCCACTGAAAGCAACGACCGAAAGGCAGACCCCTAGGCCACCAAAACGTGAAATCGAATTCATACAGTTTCTTATTAATTCATAATTTGTTGACACTCATATACTTAAAAATTTTAACAACGATTGTACCGTAAAAGTAGTATAGATTTTTAATTACCCCGCCTTTATTGGAAAAAAACTTATTGTGACAGGGATGATTAAGATTCTCGAAATATAAAAATGGCTGAAATATACCCCCTCAGTATGTACGGCATTTTAGGCGCATTTTGCCACTAAACAAAAGCATTGTTAGGCTGTTTACTGGCTACTTATTGTGACTTGAAATGTGAAAAATTAAAATTCAATTCCCCTTGACTTGAATTTTAATTTTTTAATTCTACTTTCGCCTTTGGAATTAATGATAGATAAAGTAAACAATTTTGTTTTTTGACAATTTTATCGGAGCCTACATTCACGAAATCTTTAAAATTTCATAAATGGTAGTCTCCGATGAACGTATGTTTATCATTCATCATTCCCTCACTATTCGACTAAATTTTTTTTTTGATAATGGAAAATGAGATGTTTCAATTTATGGTGGAATTTACGATGCCACCCGTCCTTAATGACCGATTTACAAGCACTATTCCCGCTCAAAGGGCTAAAATCAATCAGATGTTTAGTTCGGGAAAAATCGTTAGTTATGCCGTTTCGCTTGAAAATTCAAAGGTTTGGGCCGTTTTTAATGCCGAAACAGAGACCGAAGCGAACGAACTTGCCCGAGAATTGCCGTTGACAAAGTACATGAGTTACGTGGTCAACGCATTAACTTTTATGAATATTTTGACGGCGCGTGTCCCGTCTTTTTCCGTCAATTAATCCTCACGAGGTTGCTTAAAACGTATGTTCAAACCCGAACTCAAAGGCATTTTTTTTGCCACATTTGCCTTTTTTATCTTGTGTTGCGTCATCGCTTTTCGCTACGACGGCACGGGCGATGCGGGTGATGCGGTGCAACATTTTTTGTTCGCTCAATACGCTTTTAAGCATCCCGAAAACTTTTTTTCACATTGGGCAAAGCCCCTTTTTACGCTCGTAGCCGCCCCTTTTGCCCAATTTGGCTTCGTTGGCATTAAAATTTTTAATAGTTTAAATGCCGCCTTAACGCTTTTTTTGACCTACCGCATCGCCTTAAAATTACGCTTACCTAACGCTTGGTTCGTTTTCGTCATATTGGCCACCTGCTCACAATATTTTACCCTCATTTTTTCGGGACTCTCCGAACACTTTTCGGCTTTGCTACTCACCTCCACAATTTGGCTTTTTTTACGCAAAGAATACGTTTTAGCCACTTTAATTGTCTCTTTTTTACCCTTTGTTCGCTCCGAAGGTTTACTGTTAATCGGCGTCACCGCTTTGTTTTTGATGGCCGAAAAACGGGGACGCGTGCTGCCTTTATTGACCGTCGGCCACATCTTTTATTCGGTCGCGGGCTGGTTCTTTTTTCACGATTTATTGTGGGTTTTCAACCGCATTCCCTACGCAAGCCTCTCCGCTTATGGCCACGGTTCATGGTCTCATTTCATTGACAAAATGTACTACGCAACGGGTTTACCGCAGTCTTGCCTATGGATTTTGGGCAGTTTAGGCGGTTTTTTCTATTTATTTTCAAAAAAAGAGACCCCTCAGTACAAAAGGATTTGGGGACTAATTTTTGGCTATTTTTTCGTTTTGCTCATCGCTCACAGCGCGTTTTGGTATCTTGGTATCTTCAATTCGTTCGGCCTAGCACGAGTTATGAATACCGTTATGCCCGAATTTGCACTCATCGCATGGCTTGGTTTTAATGCCTTATCAGAATTTATTAGCAATCAAAAAGTGAAAATTGCAGTGCAAACGGGCTTCATCGCGGCAACGCTTTTGATGCCTTTTTCGCAAAATAAAGCGGCGATTATTTTTCCAAAAATGTTCGTAAAATCGGCTGACCAAGTTGTTTTGAATGATATAACAAGTTACATACGCTATAAAATGCCGCAAAATTGCGTTTTTTATTCTAATCCTTGCGTCCCTTTTTATCTCAATGCTGACCCTTATGACGATGCGGCGGCGCGGATTTTAAGCCGCTTGAATGATACCCCTTTGCCCGATGCTTCCATTATTGTTTGGGATAATGTATTCTCGGTTCTTGACCACAATGTGTCGGTGGAAATGCTGCGACAAGACGCCCGTTTTGAGGAAATCAAGTCGTGGCAAACGGCGGACGGGGCGTTTCAATTCACAATTTTCAAAAAACGCTGAATAGGAACATGGCCCACGGATTAGACGGATTAGACGGATTAGACGGATTAGACGGATTAGACGGATTAGACGGATTTACACTGATTTACACTGATTTTTTTTGTCATTTAGAAAAAAACTAAAAAAATCAGTGTAAATCAGCCAAATCAGTCCAATCAGTCCAATCAGTCCAATCAGTCCAATCAGTCCAATCAGTCCAATCAGTCCAATCAGTGGCCTATTAAATCTTAAAACGATGAAAAAACAACGCTTTCAAACGCAACTCCTCGCGTGGTTTGCCCACAATCACCGCCCGCTTCCGTGGAAAGGCGAGCGCGACCCGTACTTGATTTGGTTGTCCGAAATCATTTTACAGCAAACAACCGTCGCGCAAGGCTTGCCCTATTTTGAGCGTTTTAGAGAACGCTACCCCTCAGTAAAAGACCTTGCTGCCGCGCCCGATGATGACGTAATGAAGCTGTGGGAAGGCTTGGGTTATTATTCGCGTGCAAGAAATTTATTGGCCACTGCCCGACACATTTCAATAAACTTAAATGGTTCATTTCCAACGACTTATACCGAAATTTTAACCCTAAAAGGCGTTGGGCCTTACACGGCAGCAGCGATTGCGTCCTTTGGTTTTGGTGAGGCAAAAGCAGTGGTTGATGGCAATGTTTTTCGCGTTTTATCGCGCGTTTTTGGCATCGCTACGCCGATTGATTCGACCGAAGGAAAGCACGTTTTTAACCAATTAGCCGCCGAAGTTTTAGATGAAAAACGCCCTGCCGATTTCAACCAAGCCATCATGGATTTTGGCGCAACGCATTGCACACCAAACCGTCCAAAATGCGGTGTAGATTGTCCTATGCAAGCGTTTTGCACGGCTTTTGCGGAAGAAAATGTAGATAATTTGCCTGTAAAATCGAAAAAACTCACCAAACGTGAACGTTTTTTTAATTATTTGATACTCAACGACGGCGACGCGGTTTATATCCGAAAAAGAACAGAAAAAGACATTTGGCAAGATTTATACGAATTTCCGTTGGTCGAAACCGAAAATTTGACAGAAGAAGGAACGGCAATTTTAACTGCCTTCAACCCGTCATTTTCAACGGAATTGACCGTTGAAAGAAAGTCTGCACCGATGCGACAACTCCTCACACATCAACGAATTATCGCTATTTTTTGGGAAATTAAAGTCAAAAACGCCGATATACTGAGGGGGTCTGATTTTTTGAAAATTGACAAAAAAGACATAAAAAAATACGCCTTTCCGAAAGTGATTGACAATTATTTATCGTCAAATGAATTGAGTTTATTTTAATTTTGCCCTTCAAAACGTATTCTCAAACGATAAAAAATGTCTTTTTCTGCCATACATCAGCCCAATTTCCTGCCGTGGATGGGTTATTTTTCTAAAATTGCCAAAGTAGATACCTTCATTTTCTTTGATTCGGTAGCCATGTCGAACGGCAAAACGTGGACATCGCGTTGCCAAATTCTAGTCAATGGCAAAGAACATTGGTTGACGCTGCCCGTTCGCCGAAGCGGTCGCGGCGGACAACGGATTTGTGAAGTAGAATTGCTTGATTTTGCTCAAAATTGGCGAAAAACGCTCAAAACCTTGCGTCATGCCTACGGACGCGCCGCTCATTTCGACGCAATTTTTCCATTTTTAGAACAATTTGAAACCGAAAACTTTACCCTTTTAGTCGATTTCAACGCCCAATTTATTGAAAAAACGAGTGCTGAATTGGGCTTCAAAACCCAATTTTTAAGGTCATCGGCTAAGCCCGAATTGATGCAATCGTCAGATTTAAAAACGGATTACATTATTCAAACCTGTGAAGCGTTCGACATCAAAAACTACGTATCGGGCAGAGGTGGAAGTTTATTATTTTTAGAAAAAGAAAAATTTGAAGAAACGGGTATAAACGTTGATTTTCAAGGCTTTACGCCGCCAAATTATAGTCAATTGAACACAACAAATTATGTTTCTGGATTATCTATTGTAGATATTTTGATGTGCTGCGGTTGGCAAAAAACGGCGGAAATGCTAATTATTGATAATTAATTACTGTATATGTTGGAAAAGTAATTTTTACTACAAATACTGAGGGGGCCACTCAGAAACCCTATCTTGCATTTTTTATAATCATTTTCCGTCATACAACCCAAGTTCTCTCATCAAAAACACTTGAAAATGGAAAGAAATGCCTATTTAAAAACCGTTTTATCGGCTTGTTTTATCTGCCTAAATCTATCTTTCAGCACGGCACAAAAGCCTGAAAAAGCGGGCTTGTTGCTCGACTTATTCAAAATTAGCGTTGGCAAATATCAGTTTAAAGACCGTTTTAAACTCGTTGACCAAACAAATGGCTATACTATTGGCGTCAGTTATGAAAGACGTTTTGCCCGACATTGGACATTTGTTACAGGCGTGGATTTGTCCGTCAACGACAATGCTATTCCAGAACTTAAAAAATTATCGTTTTTTCCGATTGATTTACCTGAAAAAGAGCGGCGTTTGGGACTTGTAAACGGTTGCCGCTACTATCTATCTCGTTCAAACGTCGGCTTTTATTTTAGCAATGTTTTTGTGCTTAATTGGCAACACAATTCAGAAGTCAGTAGATCTACTCATTGCAGCAATTGCTCTAACAATGGCCTTTGGGTTTACAGCAGCTATGCCATTTCTGACCAAATAGGGTTCGGTTATCAAAACTTTATAGATAAAACATTATCAGTAGGTGTTCTAGTTAGCTATGAATGGCGTTCAATTTACCTGTACGAACTCGTGCATGGCCCTCAAATAAGCCTCCAAATTGGCTTTGGAAAGTGATGAAGCACCCCCTCAGTATAAACGCGTTTTTTTGCTTATTTTAAGAAAAAAAGCATTTTTTCGGATTGGAAAACAACCTAAACCCCTTATCTTACGCCGCTTAAATCTCTCTTACATCACCATTTTAAAAACCTAGATTAAGATGAAAGAATGCTTCGTATTACCGCTTTTATTCATGGCATTTGTCGCTTTCGCGCAATCTAAAATCCATTCAATTACCAGTTTTCAAGTCGGTAAAGAAAAACAAAAAACAGTGCAACTATTTGATTATCAAGACAATGGATTGACCCTCAGACGGCAAAGTTGGGATTACAAACGCGTGGACTCAACGCCTCGTTTGGTAGATGAACGCGTACAACGTTTTACCGTAAATGGGCAATTGGTGTCCCAAGAAGATAAAGTCCCAAAGCCTTCGGGCTTAGAAACGGTTTGGAAAATTGAGAACACAATTAACGCAAACGGCTGTCAAACCGAACGGCGTTATGTCAATTTGGATAACAATAAGCCGACGCGTATGCGGACATATTCCACTAAAACGACTATCCGTTGCCGCATTTCGGAGGAAACGCTTAGAAGATATGAGTTGAATCGCAAAGGTGAATTGGAATATGACTCCTTCGATGTCGTTAAAAAATTTCAATATGATAGCCGCGATTCGCTGATAAAAATTAGTTTCAATTATTTTTATAAAGGTTTGATTTCCAATGGCATTCCGTCTGGAATTATCGAATATAAAAGACGATCGGATGGGAAAGTGATTGAGATGTATGAGGATAATGTTTGCGAATTTTGCATTGATTTAATGGGCAATCCCTATCGTGCTACTTATGACTACAATGCCAATGGTCAAATTGTATTAGAAAAAGTATTTTCTAGCTACAGAAGGCTTTTGCAACTGCAAGACAGCACCCTTTTTACCTATAATTCGAAAGGAAAATTAAGCCGAGAGGCTAAATTTCATTTTGACGTCAATAATAAACTAATTTTCAAAGAAATCTCGGACTATGACTACGACTATTATTGCGACGATTTATTAAAAACCCAAACAACGCAGTTCGAGAGTCAAGATTTTTATGAACCACCACATGGATTTAAAGGTGTTTTCAAGGGTATTTACACTTATACTGAGAGGGCCATTTGCGATAAAAAAGACCTGCTTGACTTCACAATTGCGCCAAATCCAGCCACATTTCAAGCCATTATCACCGCCGAAGGCTTGTCGTCGGCAGATTATACGTTGGCAATTTACAGCGTCGCGGGTGCGCTCATACATACGTACAAGGTGGATTATCGCACGACGGCGTTTGATTTTTCAACGGCTAATTTGATGTCGGGAACGTATTTGGTGCGTTTGACAAATGATAAAAATAGTGTGAGTAAAAAACTGGTGGTGGTGCATTGATTTTTAGACCGCTCGACTCCCAACGAAATTAAGAATTTCATCCACGTATTGCCGACTGTTCGCAAGGCGCGGAACTTTGTGTTGCCCACCGTATTTGCCCTTCATTTTCAACCAATTGTTGAACGTCCCCTTCGGCAAAGGCCGCAACAAGAGGCGTTCCATGGCCATTCCTTTGAAACGTTTGGCTTCATAATCAGAATTGATGCGTTGCAAATTCATGTCAAGCGACTGGTTGAAGGCTTCCATATCGGGTGGTTCGCGTTCAAATTCAATCAACCATTCGTGGCCACCTTTGCCGTTTTCACCCGCAAAATAAATCGGTGCAACTGTATAATCTTTCACTTGCGCGTCATATTGTTGACACGTTTCAGCCAACGCGTGGTCGGTATTGGCCACCATCACTTCCTCGCCGAAGGCATTGACAAACTGCTTGGTGCGACCCGTCACTTGAATTTTATAGGGCTTTGTGGATGTAAACATGACGGTATCGCCGACGGCATAGCGCCACAAACCTGAATTTGTCGTAATAATTAACGCATAGTGCCGCCCAATTTCGACCTCCGACAAAGGAATCGCAATCGGATTGGCCGACGACCATTCGCTTTCGGGCAAAAACTCGTAATAAATGCCATTTTGAAGCAACAACAACATATCGTCCGCACCATTCGCCGACTGTGCCGAGAAAAAGCCTTCCGACGCATTATAAATTTCCCAATAGTTAAAATCTTTTTTAGGAATCAACTCCGCAAACGTTTGACGGTAGGGCGTAAAACTCACGCCACCGTGTACGTAGAGTTCGAGGTTCGGCCATACGTCCAAGATATGGTCTTTTTTCGTCAACTCCAAGATGCGGCGCAACAAAACGACCGTCCACGTCGGCACACCGCCGAGGCTGCGCATATCCTCGCCGATGAGGGCTTTGGCCATTTGGTCAATCTTGTCTTCTGTGTTCGACATCGTGGCGATTTCCAAACTTGGGGCGTAAATATAGTTACCAACGGCTGGCATGTGCTGCAACATAATGGCCGATACATCGCCAAATTGCGTCGCAGGAAACGGCTCAAAAGCAGTCGTCGAACCGCCCATAACAAGCATTTTACCCGCAAAACTCGTCGTTTCGGGGCGATTATTGTAGATTAAAGCGGTCGTGTCCCACGCGCCTTTGAGGTGACAGGTTTTTAGATTGCCGATGGTGACGGGGAGAAATTTCGACTTATCGCTCGTCGTTCCACTCGATTTTGAGAACCATTTTACCTGCCCATCCCACAACACATTTTGCTCGCCGTGCATCATCCGATTGATGTAGGGTTTCAAAGATTCGTAGTCCTGCACAGGCACTTGGCGGGCAAAATCTTTATGTGTTTTGATGGTCTGGAAATCGTACATTTTCCCCCATTCCGTCGTCCGAACGGTATTGAGGCACTGACTCAAAAGGGCAGCTTGCACCTCATGCGGATGGGCGGAAAAGTAATTGATGCGGCGCATTCGTTTCCGAAGTACGTAACGCATGATATTGTTGAGCCATATTTTCGACATGATAGCGGCGTTTAGTGGTGGTGTTACATCCTTATTGAAAAACAAAGATAGTATTTCCTTTTAAAAATTCGGACGTGTTGCCCGTTAAAGCCGCAAAAAAACAAAACGCCGCGTTTAAAAGTGGTTTTTTGAGCAATTTTTATGTTTTATACTGAGGGGGTCGGTTTTGAATTAAACTTATATTTAAATTAACATTATCTACCCTGTTTAAGGTATTTTTAACAAATATTTTACAAAATACTACCTACGCATTATTTTTATTCTGAACCTTTGGACTTTATAATAATATTTCTTAACTAAATCGTTTTACAACATGAAAATTTAAGTCTCAAGTCTCAAGTCTCAAGTCTCAAGGTTAGTTCTGTGCCTTGTCGTTAGTTTTCCGCTTTTCTTTTGGGGATGTCAAAAAGACGTTCTCTTAGATTCCGTTCCGTTAGTTTCAACTAAAGAACACCAAACGCCCACTATTAAAATTGACGAGGTCAAAAAGTGGTTTGCCGAACAAGCACCATTCGCTTCTAGTTCTTCCGACACAAGTCTTTTCCAAACAACGCCAAGATGGGAACTCGCTAAAAATGGATTCAATCAAGTAGGCGTTGAATTTGTCGTCGTTCCTTTGAAATTAAAGTTAACGGGCTGTTCTGCGGCCTCTAATTTTATGGTGCGTCGGCTGCCCAATGGCAATTTTATTGGTCGCTACGCCTTATATTTTCCAACTACGGCGTATCGGAATCAAGTTCAAGGGCATTATAATCCATTAGATTTTACGGGTTCTGTCATTTATACAGACCTTAATGGTAATTATACACATGGTTTCAAACTTGAAAACGGCCAAATTATCGGCACTGCCACCGCTACTAAAAGTGATGGGCGTTTAACTTCTGGTTTAAGAGGCTGTTTGTCAATAACCGTGTGTATTTCGCAAGAACAATTACCTTTCGATGGCGAACGTTGTATGACTATTATGGACTGTACTTTTCACGCTAGCGGGGCTAATATTCCACCTCCCGGTACGGGTTCTGGGCCGGGCGGCGGTTGGAATGACGGCGGTAGTGCGGGCGGTAACAGTGGCGGCGGTGGCGGCGGCACTACGACTCAACCGTCTAGTGTATGGGCAAGTAATCAACCGCCTATCGTTTTAGGTGAATTGTCCTACGAAGCAAGACAATTTCTAACCACAAAGGGTTTTTCTGAATTTCAAATGGATTGGTTAGCTATGAAACCTAATCTGCTCGACCAAGTGTTGAATTATATGCGTACTGATGGCAGCGTGGAAGGAGCTTTAGTATCGCGCCAACATGTGGATCTGTATGTTGAAAACGTTGAATACAGAAATGCGATGATTGCCGCGAATTATCCGTTGATAGGAACTGATTCTTGGGCAAATGCTGCTTGGGAAATGGTAAAAGACGAGGGCTGGGGTGATTTGACAGCAGAGGAACAAAGAATGGCAAGAGCAAATAGCGGAGAATTTATGATTTATGCATTGAGCGCACAAGGAGCTAGAATTGAAACTAGATTACGGTATAATGGTCATCAAGATGGGACTATTTCTAATTCTTTTCAACATGCTTACTGGAATGCACTCTTAACTACTCGAATGTCTCAACGCCGTGCAAGAGAATGGACAAACGCTCATGAATTTGGTCAAAATGGCATAGGGACACAAATGGATTTATTCAATAATGCTGTGGGTATTACTATTGCCGATAGTGAATTTAATGGAAGCCAATCTTTATCAGGTATGATATTCAGAGCTGTTTCAGAAGGTAGGATGCGTTACATTTGTAATGGACAGCTCATTCCCACAAACCAAGGCTGCTAACTTTAAATATCACCTTCATTAGATAATTTACTTGATATGAAAAAATTTATTTTTATTGTCGTGGTCGTCTTGTTTTTCATAAAATGTGGTCCTACTCCCTTAAAAACAATAAATATTACTATTGACAAACAACCACAAATGATTACTTTAGTTGATCCAGATTGGTGTCCAAGTGGTTTTGAGATGTATTTTACAGGGTACACAAAAGGTAAAGTTTGTATATCTCCACGTTACCCTAAATATTCAAAAAACTACAGTAATGACACAATAGAGGGTGTTTTTACAGATTCTTTGGTGTGGAGGGGTGACTGTTTTAGTGACACTATGTTTCTTTTTATTGTGCCGATAAGTGGTGCAGAAGGCAAGATGAGAATTGATTACAAAATCTACTGACATGAAAAAAAAGTATCTCATCATTTATATTCTAACCGCTTTTTATGGTTGTTTCTTATTGGAAAAAGAAATCACATTAGCGGATATTAGCAAATCGCAGTCTTTTAATCTTGAAACAGTGATAAAAAACCCTAATACGCTTCAACTTGAAATTAAGGGTGAGGTTGATTCTAATATCCAATTTAACCATTACTGGCTACCAGATGGTGTAATTCGAAGAGATACTACAACTGGGAATGGAAATGATAGAGACGTTTTCAATGCCTTTCAACATTCTTTTTGGAATGCAAATTTAACAACAAGAATGGGCTCAGAAAGGGCTAAGGTCTGGGCAGATGCTCACGAATCAGGTCTTCCTAACAACTCCGACAATAATTGGGCTACACAAATGGATTTTTTCAATAATCATGTCGGACGAGAAATTGGACAGTTGTGGCGAGACAATCAGCAAGGGTTTGGAATTACATTAGCTCAGTTAGTCGAAAATTGGTTAAACAATGGACAAATGAGATACATTTGCTTCGGAGGTTTTGATAATATTCCTGGAAGAGACGGTTCAAGATATTTGAATCAAAGATTCGTGTTCTCTAATCAAAATTGTTAAATTTTATCAATATGAAACGTTCCTACCTAATACTAATTTTAGTATTTCTAATACCCATAGTTACAGTGTTAGTCTATCTTAATGGTTATTCAGATAAAAAAGATATGGTTATTACTGATTTTAGCCGACAACAAATATTTGAAATGACAACATCAGATAAATCTTCTTTTTTTAATCGTCCGTATGTTGTTGGCGTTCAAATTACAATCAAAGGAGCAATACAAGGAAATATTGCTGTTGACGGCGGTAATTGTGGAGGCACTTTAACGGGTCAAATTGATACATTATTTAAAAATGATTGGTACTCTCCGAAAGCTACTCTTAGAATAACTTCTTTAGATGATGTTAAGGGTAAAGTAGTAGTTAGCTTTAAATTCTTGAAGATATAGTTTGAATGATTACCAAGCTAATAAAGACAATGGTACAACCTTCACCAATCAACGGTTTAGATTCACTAATCAAACGTGTCAATAGATATGAAATATTGCAAAAAACATTTTCTTTTTTCTATATTTATTGTCATGTCGGTTGCAGCTTGTTCCGATACCTCTGATGATAAAATTGTGGAAATAGTGGATTTTACACGACCTTATGAGTTTCAGTTTACGGCAATTAATTCGCCCTTACGCTCAGATACGAATGTTATTGGTGCAACACTCTTTTTAGAGGGAGAATTACAAGGAGAGGTGAAAATTACAGCCGACGGTGCTGGTCATGCCACGGTTTCTGGTAAAGTTGACACTTCTTTTACTCGTGGCAATGATTTGTACGTAGGGCGTGCAACACTTTACGTGACACCAGTTGGTCATGTAAAAGGAAAACTGAAAATCACTTTTAGATTTTCCAAAATTTAATTCTGCACCTTAATAAATAGCTGCCTTTTACTTGAAAACAAGTGAAGGCAGCTATTTTATAAAATCAACGGCTTAAATTCCCCGCTGGCAGGAGGTCTTAATTTTACTTCCTGCTGCCAAAAACGTGCGCTGCTCGTGAGGAATTTTATTCCGACACGTACTATTTGCGGCGTTTCTGACGCCCGTAAGCTACTGTAAAGTGCTGCTAATCAAGCATTTAGTGCCAAAATACTGAGAGGGTAGCTTACGTGCCTCGGAAAACATATTACGCCGCTTTTTGCTTAAAAATCAAGCAAAAAGCGGCTTTTTTATGCCCAAAACCGCCGTAACCGCACTATTGTCACGAAAAACCGTTTTCTCATTTCGACAACCCAAATCGCTTTATTCCTTTCCAAAATGTTAAAAAAATAAATTTTTGGTGGCCCTAAAATAGTTGACCGTCTTTTGTGTATAATTAACGAATTTTATGGCTTGAATAAACGGAATTGGTAGGCGTTTTTCTCTTTTTCAATTATAACTTTTTTTCTTTATTTTTAAATTTAAGTCAATTCAAAATGCTTTGAAAACAAACATTTCAACTTGATTTTGTTTGGATTTACGCGTTTTAAGGACGAATTTGATACATAACATTTTTTAAACTTATATTAAAAAATTAATTTGAAACGCCCCTTCTTTAGGATATTTTTTTATTTGAAAAAAAAATGGTTTGACCCTTGACTTTCTGCCGCAATTCCCCTAATTTTGTAGCAAATCCAAGCAAGCAATTAAAATGTTGGTGCATTTAAAAAAATGTCACATTGGGTTGTTTGTTCGCTTTTCTTGTAAACACAAATTTTGTTATAACCATTATCATTCATAACCGTCACAATTAACAAAATTTTCATTAGAATGAAGCATCTCACTATTCGCCCATTTTTTCTCGCAACTTTTTTTGCGTTGACGCCCATACTCTTGTTTTCGCAAGACAAGACGCCCTCAAACGATAGCCCCCTCAGTATAGAAGGCACTATCAAGAACGAACTCAACGGCAACCCGCTTCCCGATGCTCAAATCGTCGTGTTTGACGACCGCATGTTTGCCACACTCGCTCAAACGACAACCGACGGCGACGGTCATTACCGCGTTGTTGTGCCGCGAAAAGACCGTTATCGCGTAGCGGTTGATAAAAATACGTACTTCAAGGCCGATAAAATTTTTGTGGTCGATTCAGCGGCGCAACCGCAAAATATTAACCTCCGCAACAAGCCAGGGTATATTTTCGACGTGACAATTTTCGACAAAGACCGCAAGGAAGAAGCTGCGAACACGTTGCCCGATTGCAAAATCGAGATTTATAACAACACCACAAAAGAGCAGGAATTGACGTTACCCAAACACCCGAAGGCCGTCTTTAATTTCCCGTTCAACGAGGGCAATCACTACACGATTTTGGTGCGGAAACCGCATTACATCAATCGGCGTATTGAGGCTTATGTTGATATAAACGGCTGCATCATGTGCGTTGACGGCATGGGCGTTGAAAAATTGAACATGATTGCTTTGATGTCGCATAACAACGAAATTGGCTATTTTTTGGGCAATGTTGATTTGGATTCGATTCAAATTGGTAAGAAATTCATGATTCCGAATATTTACTATGACTACGATAAAGCCTTCATTCGCCCCGAAGCGGCTAAGATTTTGGACAAATTGGCGATTTTTTTGAAAGACAACCCAGCGATTAAAGTAGAATTAGGCGCACACACGGACTCACGCGGCTCTGACCCTTACAATATGGCGTTGTCGGGCAGACGGGCAGAATCGGCGGTAAAATACCTCATCGAGCGTTGCGGTATCAGTCAAGCGAATATTACGTGGAAAGGTTATGGTGAAACCGAACTCGTCAACAGCTGTTCAAATAAAGTTAAGTGCTCTGAAACTGACCATCAACTGAACCGCCGTACCGAATTAAAAGTCATCGCTATTATGGAAGAAGACCCGCTTTGGAATCATTCGTTGAAAGAAATTATTGAAGATAAAAACTTGTATTATAAAATCATCAAGATGGAAAAAACGGGACAAGGCCAACCTAAAACGGGTAGTCCTAGCACGATGAAATAAGGAAATGTCAAATTTCAGATTTTATGCGCCACTGATTAAACTGATTAAACTGATTAAACTGATTCGATTGATTTATACTGATTTTTCGAATTCCTAAAGTCAGATTTCAAAGTACAATCAGTTGATTATCAGTTAATTGTAAAATTCGATTCTACACTTTTGGGGTAACTAATTCATAAAAAATAAATATTTTAAAATTAATACACGTTAGGAAAACCGTAAAGGTTTTCCTAACGTAAATGATACCAAATAACGATTACTACAGAATGATGAACGATGCGTTATAAATGATGAATTTGAGAACGGCTAAACTTCAAGGGCTAAGCATTACATTTATCATTTATCAATCATAATTTATCAATCATAATTTATCAATCATAATTTATCAATCATAATTTATCAATCATAATTTATCAATCATAATTTATCA
>JAYSRS010000162.1:0-2032 GCA_043720935.1 Saprospiraceae bacterium | reverse complement strand
TTGTCTTTTGAAAGAAAATCTACGATTTTCTTTCAAAAGACAAGCTGCCTCCAATAGATTTTCTCCACGCACGCCTTTTTCGCGCAGCGAAAAATAGTGCGTATCAAATCGCGCTTTTACTTATTTCACATTCCTATGTGCTTTAGCCACAGTCTATTTTTACGAAAATCATTATATAAGTCAACTTTAACAACGTTTCTAGAATGAAGAAAGCAAATTACTTTGTTACCAACACGCTTTTGTTGGTTCTACTCTTAGCATCTGCAAAAACAGCAGCAATGCCAACAACAGCTTCAACGAAGGCTGTTTCTACAATCTTGATTGAAAAGGCTGTTTCGGGTATCGTTACAGACGGCAAAGGCGAGGCACTTGTGGGCGTCAGCGTAGTCGTCAAAGGCACGGGCAAAGGCGCATTGACCGATGTAAATGGTAATTACAAGGTCAACGCCGAAAAAACCGATGTCTTAGTTTTTTCTTTCGTAGGTTTCAAAAATCAAGAAATTACGGTCGGTGAACAGTCAACTATCAATGTCAAAATGGAAGACGGTGAGGCTTTGTCAACGATGACTGTCGTTGGTTCACGTTTCACAAAACTTCGGACGGACGTTGACCGCCCTGTGCCGATTGACGTGATTACCATCAAAGAAATTCAGCAAGCGGGTCAAGTGGATTTGGGCCAAGCCCTTCAATTCTCTGCCCCGTCTTTCAACGCCGTAAAATTCGGTATCAACGACGGTGCGCCCTTCGTTGACCCCGCGACACTGAGGGCCCTCGGCCCAGACCAAGTTTTGATGTTGGTGAACAACAAACGCCGCCATAAAGTCTCGTTTTTGAGCATCAACGACGGCGTTGGCAAGGGTCAAGTGGGTACGGATATTAACGTTGTCCCTGCTTTGTCTTTAAAACGCGTTGAGGTTCTCCGCGACGGTGCGGCGGCACAATACGGTTCGGACGCGATTGCGGGGGTCATCAATATGCAACTCAACAATGCGTCTTCGGGCGGTGCGGTGTCGGCTTATTACGGTCAAGGCTACTCAAAACCAAATTTGGACGTCATTGGTCTCAAAACACCCGTTTTGACGCAAGACGGCGGCACGTACAACTTTTCGGCAAATGTCGGCTTAAAACTCGGCGCAAAAGGCTTTTTGAACGCCACAGGTACGTATTCACACACGAACGGGTACGACCGTTCAGGTACGTGGACAGGCAATTTTTATTCAAGTGTCAAAGCGACGAACGACAGTTTGTTAGCTGTCAGAAAGCCTGATTTAGACCGTGCAATTTTGGGCGCGGCTAAAAACACGACTTACGGTTTGTTCATCAACGCGGGTATGCCAATTAATGCGAATTGGGATTTTTACACCTTTGGCGGCTATACCAACAAGCGCGTTGTTACGGGTGTTTTCACGCGTGCGCCGTCGAATGCAGCGCGGCGTGTATTGTCGCTTTTCCCCGACGGTTACAACCCGATTGCTCCTGCTACTTTTCATGATTTGTCCATCACGGCAGGTGCAAAAGGTAAGTTTGGCAACGATTGGGCCTTAGATGTGAGCGCGGGCCACGGCTCTAACTTGGTAGATTGGTATGCCGAAAATACGGTTAATCCGAGTTTGGGTGCAAATTCGCCGACGGCGTTTTATGTTGGACAAACTTATGTCAATCAATCACTTATAAATGCAGATATTTCTAAATCCTTTAATCAAGGCAGCTATCCTAATTTCAGCCTTGCGGCAGGAACGGAGATTCGCGGCGAGCGTTTCAGACAAAAAGCGGGTGATAAAGCCGCTTGGGAAGCAGGGCCGATTAGAGGCGTTGACGTAGGGTCAAGCGGTCGTGAAGGTTTCAGCGAACGCACGGCAGTTGACAAATCACGAACGAATTTTGGTTTGTACGTCGAGGGCGAGAGCGATATTACGAAAGAATTTTTGGTCGGTGCGGCGGTTCGTTTTGAGAACTATTCAGACTTTGGCGCGGCGACTTTGGGTAAGGTCAACGCCCGTCTCAAATTATCCGACGTTTTTGCGATTCGCGC
>JAYSRS010000161.1:0-2033 GCA_043720935.1 Saprospiraceae bacterium | reverse complement strand
TAAATTAATATTGCTGAATATGTGTTTGGCACGTTAATTGTTAAGTTTCGTGTGTAAGTTTTGGTTAAAGAATTGTAAAATTCGTTTTCGTGATGCCCAGACCCCCTGTCTGGGCATTTTTTATTTTTAGCCTTTCGCTCGGCGTTTTGACCCGCCTCCAATTCATCACAACTTCGTCGAAATCGTGTAAATAATTAAGCCACAAATGCCGACCAATGTAATGCCCCAATAATATTTTTTAAATATCCAAAAAGCGATGATGTATGCGCTCAAAATGAGCATGGTAAAAATGATTATCATGAGCATTGAAAACATTGCACCGAATTGGTCAGGGCCCGCTTCGGTCTTGCCGCCAAACAATATGCACATAAAACCAACGCATAAAACAATGAGTATGTTGACGGCGGGATGGGTCAGGAATTGAATCCAATTTTTGTTGTCCATGTATGAGAAATTGCAATTGATTGTCGGTTTGAAAAGAGCTTATAATCAATCTGCGAATTAATAATGCTCTTTCATTGCATACACAATTATCAAATCATTTGTGACTTCATAGACCAAGCGATCTTCTTCTGTGATGCGTCTTGACCAACAACCACTTAGATTACCTTTCAAAGGTTCAGGCTTTCCGATGCCCTCAAAAGGAGTACGCCTACATTCATCTAAAATGCGCATGATACGTTTAAGCATTTTCGGATTTTCAGAAAGCCAACCATTCATATCCGCAATAGCTTGGTCACGGAGTCTTAAATCTCTCATTCTTCAATGATTTTATAAGGCTCTAAATTAACAGGCTCATCCTTAACTAAACTATTCACGATGTCGTTAAACTGACTGCCTTCAAAGTGATACGATACTTTTGAAGATTTTGAAGCCAATATCTTTGCCTCAAATTCAATATCTGTCAATTTCGTAAGCGATTTTTTAACCTCTTCGTTTACATTTGAATTGCTGAATAATTTAATCAGATGTAATTTCTCTAAATTCTTGAGTAAATCAAGCGCATTTTCGTTCAATATTTCAATTTTTAATACCATTTCAATTATTTTTATACAAAGATAGACTTTTTTCAAAATGGAAAAAAATTATTTAGTTATGATAAAAAACTTTTTAATACAAATTGGACTACTTTTTGAGCATAAAAATACAATATTCTCGTTTAATAAAAACCTACTTTGTATATATCATTGATTCTCACACTCTAATGAATAGAAGAAATTTTTTAAGCAATGCTCTTTTGACTTCCACCGCTACTATGGTGGGGCTTAATGAGGCACACGCTGAACCCGTGAACGAGGCACGAACAAGGGTTATACGAGTCGCTCATCTGACCGATATTCACGTGTCTAAAAATCCGATTGCGGAAGCGGGTTTGGCGAAAGCATTGAAAAGTGTACAAAACCTTTCACCCAAAGTGGACTGCATTTTCAACGGCGGCGATGCTATTTTGGATGCTCTGGACAACACCAAAGAGGGCGTGAAACAACAATGGGATGTGTTTAAAGGTATTACAAAAAATGAAAATGCGTTGCCTATGTTTAGCGTCATTGGCAATCACGATATTTGGGGTTGGTATCACAAGGCTTCGGACATAACAAAAGATAGACTTTACGGAAAAACGTGGGCGTTGGAAATGTTGAACATTCCAAAACGCTATTATAGTTTTGAAAAAAGTGGTTGGAAATTCATTTTCTTGGATTCTGTGCAACTCAATCCCTCAGGTGGTTACGTGGCTTTTTTTGACGACAAACAAATGGAATGGCTCAAAGCGGAATTGGCTGCTACGCCCGCATCAAAACATATTTGTATTACCTCTCATATTCCGATTTTGGCGGCTTGTGCGGGTCTTTTCATGGGCAGAACGGAGCAAAGTGGCGACCTACTGACCAAGCGTGACACTATGCACACCGACTTTTTTAAACTCAAAAATTTGTTTAAAAATCACCCAAATGTGCAGTTGTGTTTGAGCGGTCACATACATCTGCAAGATGAAGTAAAATACCTCGGCGTGACGTATTATTGCAACGGTGCGG
>JAYSRS010000160.1:0-5688 GCA_043720935.1 Saprospiraceae bacterium | reverse complement strand
TTTTGTGGCAAAAGTGGCAAAAGATTTAGGAAATTTTGCAAATTTCCTAAATCTGATACCCCCTCAGTATTTTGCGACATAAAGCCGATAATTCCGTTTTTTAATCTATATAAACTGAATCAACAATTTCAGTTTTGGGATTTAATGGGCCACTGATTTAACTGATACGACTGATTTACACTGATTTTTTTTATGATTTCCTAGAAAAAAATCAGCGTAAATCAGTCGTATCAGTTAAATCAGTGGCCCATTAAATCCCAAAGCGAAAATTACAAAACTGCATGAGATTACTTTATAAATCATTGATAATAAGCAACTTATAATAATTAATCTCTTACAGTATTTTCCTCATTAATAAAAACTTACTTTCCTAATGAAATTTTTGAACCTTATAATTTGCATGAGTTTGGTCATGCCTTTGCTCCATGCGGGGCCACCAAGTTGGACGGCAAAACCCGATTTTCCAGCTACGGCGCGCTATGCCGCTTTCTCTTTTGCCATCGGTACGACGGGATACGTAGGAACGGGTTTTGATGCCTCGGGCAATCGAAATGACTTTTGGGCTTACGACACACAAACGGAAACATGGTCGCAAAAAATCGATTTTTCAGGCTTTTTGGCCAATGGGACAACGGGTATTCACATTAGAAATAATGTGTCCTTTGTCATTGGCTCACTCGCTTACGTAGGCATGGGCGAAAACACGCAACACATCGTCGAATACAACTCCGCGACTAATGTGTGGACGCCTAAAGCCAGTATTACAGACACGTCTTCCTCCGTCGGCGTGGCCTTTGCAATTGGCACAAAGGGCTATTTTCGGTCGGGCGATGTGGGAGAAATGAAGAACAAAACTGCTTTTTGGGAATATGACCAAGCCTCTAATACTTGGGCGCAAAAAGTGGATTTGGGGCCGGGTAATGCAATTGGCCATGTTCGGCGGAGCGCAGCAGGGTTTGCGATTGGTGCTTACGGCTACATTGGCGTTGGTTTAGACAGTAATAATGTGGTACGCCGTGATTTTTGGAAATATGACCCGAGTGCAAATATTTGGACACAACAAAATGATTTTGGCGGCACGGGGCGGTTTAATACCGTGTCCTTTGCATCGGCCACAAGAGGGTATGTTGGGTTGGGTTATGATGCAGGTGCGGGTGAAAAACATTTTTGGGAGTACAACCCGACAGGCGATACGTGGACGCAGATTTTGGACTTTCCAGGCGCACATCGTTCGCAAGGGATTGGTTTCGCAGTTGGGGATAAATTGTATGTCGGATTGGGCAATTTTGGTGATTTGCCGCCGTTTGGCGAAGGTAATTTTAAGGATTTTTACCGCTTTTCGCCCACAGGAGAAGCGGCTTTACCCGTCGAATTGACAACTTTTAAGGCAACTGCTGATGCAGAAAAAGCCGAGGTACTGGTAAAATGGGAGACGGCAACGGAAATCAATAACGACTATTTTGCCATCGAAAGACGCGGCATTATGGATGCTAAATTTGAAGCAATTGGCCAAGTCAAAGGCGCAGGAAATAGCTCTAAACCATTGATTTACAATTGGATAGACGCGCAACCGATTGCGGGAATCGCTTACTATCGCTTACGGCAGGTTGATGCAGATGGCGCAGCAACTTATTCAAAAATAGAAAGTGTTTCGTTCAATAAAGGTAAAAAAATCAAGATTTATCCGACAATTACTGAGGGGCCTCTGACGATTGACAACGGCAATCAACGCATTGATAATGTCGAAATTTTTAATGCATCAGGGCAATTAATGTTGCGGTCTAATCAAAATCAAGTGGATTTATCGGCCTTGATACGGGGTATGTACTTGGTACGGGTGCAATCGAAAGGGCAGTTTTTTGTAGAAAAAGTATTGAAACAATAACGTTCAGACCTGCGAGGTGTTAAACCTCGCAGGTTTGAATTTTTAATTTTTAATTTTTAATTTTTAATTTTTAATTTTTAATTTTTAATTTTTAATTTTTAATTTTTAATTCCAACCAAATGTGCGGTATCTGCGGTATTATTTCCCTTACAAATCAGCCTTTATCGGCCTCTATTTTGCAAAAACTAGGGCGTATGAACGATGCCCTCGCGCATCGCGGCCCCGATGATGCAGGCGTTTGGCACACCGAAACGGTCGCTTTAGGGCATCGGCGATTGGCGATTATGGACTTATCGGCTGCTGGTCATCAACCGATGTTATCGCCTGATAATCAAACAGTTATCGCCTTTAATGGGGAAATTTACAACTATCAAAACCTCAAAAATCAGACCCCTCAGTATCATTACCGTGGGAACTCCGATACAGAAACGCTGTTGGCTTTGTATCAAAAAGAAGGGCAACGAGACGCAGCAACAATGCTCAATCAGCTCAACGGAATGTTCGCTTTTGCGATTTGGGATGAGGAGAAAAAGCGGTTATTGATGGCTCGTGACCATTTAGGAATTAAGCCTTTGTACTATGCCGTTAAAGACGGTTTATTGATTTTTGCTTCCGAAATTCGCGCTTTATTAGCATCTGATTTAATACCTAAACGGTTGAATAAAAACACTTTGGGGGCTTATTTGAGATATCAAACCGTTTATGCACCCGAGACTTTGGTAGAAGGTGTTTGGCTGTTGCGGCCAGGGCATTTTATGGAAATTGAAAACGGTAAAATCAAAACCGCACCGTATTGGTCTTTTGAAGAAAAAAACGACCCTTTCAAAGAAAAAAACGACTCCCTCAGTATAAATCGCTTAGAAACCGAAAAATTAGTCCGCAAAACCTTACGCGAAACGATTGACCGTCAAATGATGTCTGATGTGCCTTTCGGCGCGTTTTTGTCGGGCGGCATTGATTCGAGCGTCGTTGTCGGCCTCATGCGCGAAGTGACAAGCGGTGATATAGATACGTTTACCATATCTTTTGCCGAAAAACAATTTGATGAAACGGCTTACGCCAAAGCAATTTCAGACCGTTTTCAAACAAAACATCATGAAATCAGGCTCACACCCGATGATTTTTTAGCCGATTTACCCGACGCCCTCAATGCCCTTGACCATCCTTCGGGCGACGCCGTAAATACCTACGTTGTGGCCAAAGCGACCAAAAAACAAGGGATAAAAATGGCTTTATCGGGTCTTGGCGGCGATGAATTGTTTGGCGGCTATCCGATTTTTAAACAGAGTGAACGGTTGGGAAAAATGGGCTTTTTGAACCATGTTCCGCAAGGGCTACGGCATTCGGCGGGTCAAATTTTGAAAAAAGTGGCCCCCTCAGTACAAAGCCAAAAAATTGCCGCCGTTTTGAGTTTAGAGACCATTGAACCGATGGCGGCTTATGGTATTTTTAGAGAAATTTTCAATCAAGAACAACGTCAAAATTTACTCAAAAATGGCTACGCCGATGTTTTGAAAAATTCATCTAAAAGCGGCCAATCCATTTCTAAAAAATTGATTGTCAACGATTTAGAATTATACAGCCAAGTATCAATTGCTGAAATGAGTGGTTATATGCAAAACGTTTTGCTTCGCGACAGCGACCAAATGAGCATGGCGAGTGCCTTAGAATTGCGCGTGCCGTTGTTGGATATTGAACTCGTAAAACTCGTGTTAAGCATTCCCGATGCCTATAAAAAAGGTGTTGGCAGCAAACCGCTTTTGGTGGCGTCGGTAAGTGATTTAATCCCCGCGTCGTTTTTTGATAGGCCAAAAATGGGCTTTGTACTGCCTTTCGACGGTTGGATGCGGCATGAATTGCGCGATTTTTGCGCCAAACATCTGAACAATTTGGCCGACCGTGCGGAGTTTGAAGGCACAGCGATTCGGGATTTGTGGCAAGCGTTTTTGGATAGAAAAAAAGGCGTCAGTTGGTCGCGGTTGTGGACTTTGGTGGCGTTAGGGCATTGGTTGGAGAAAAATGAATTGGTATAATAAAAAACAACATACATTCTGATGATTTACTTAAAACAAACCAATGACACCCGCTTACATACAATCCGTTATTCCACCGATTAAAATCCGTTTATTTTTTCGTCGAACCCGCGCAACGGGCAACGTCAGCATCGAAAATTCTTTTGCTGAAATGGTTGCCGCTTTTCCGAAAAACAATGGTTTTACGTTGGATTGCTTTGAGTCGTCTTATTACAGCAACGGCTTTTTACCAAGGCTTTTGGCCATTTGGGAAGTGCGCCGCAATCGGGCCGCGATTAACCACATAACGGGCGATACCAACTTTTTAGCCCTAGGTTTGGCACGTCGAAAAACGATTTTGACAATTCACGACTGCGGCTTGTTAGACGGCAAAAATAAGCTGGCGCGGTGGATTTTATTGCAGTTTTGGCTCAAATGGCCTGTCAAAAAAAGCCAAATGGTAACGGCAGTTTCCGAAGCCACGAAGCAAGATATTGTCCGTTTGACGGGTTGCGACCCCGATAAAATCACGGTTATTCCAACGATTATCAAGTCGTCTTACGCGTATAGTCCGAAAAAATTTGAGCAAGACTATCCGACTATTTTACACATTGGCAACTCGCCCAACAAAAATTTGGAACGACACGCCCACGCTTTGAAGGGTTTGCCGTGCCGTTTTCACGTTGTCGGGCAGATTAGCGAGCGAGAAATTCGCTTGTTGAAAGACTTAAAATTAGATTTTCATGTCAGTTATAATCTATCCGACGACGCGATGCAAGCCGCCTACGAAGCCGCCGATATTTTGCTGTTTTGCTCCACAATTGAAGGTTTTGGTATGCCGATAATTGAAGCACAAACGGTAGGGCGCGTCGTCGTGACAAGCACGATTTCTTCCATGCCCGACGTTGCAGGCGGTGCGGCGTGCTTGGCAGACCCCCTCAGTATTTCAGACATTCGACACGCCGTTGAACGCGTTTTGAATGACAATAATTACCGCAATGATTTGATTTACAAAGGGTTACAAAGTGTTAAGCGTTTTAATCCGAAAACCGTCGCTCGGCAATATGCACACCTGTACGAAACTATAGAGGAACGACAACGCCGACACAAACAAACGAGTTACGCGCATCCTTTTCATTAAGTGAAAAGTGAAAAGTGAAAAGTGAAAAGTGGAAAGTGATAAGTGATAAGTGATAAGTGGAAAGTGAAAAGTGGAAAGTGAAAAGTGATAAGTGGAAAGTGAAAAGTGATAAGTGATAAGTGAAAAGTGAAAAGTGGAAAGTGATAAGTGGAAAGTGG
Organism: Saprospiraceae bacterium; assembly: GCA_043720935.1. Taxonomy (GTDB): domain Bacteria; phylum Bacteroidota; class Bacteroidia; order Chitinophagales; family Saprospiraceae; genus JAAFJT01. Next base: position 492 of record JAYSRS010000160.1, on the reverse strand, counting down.
AAAGTGATAAGTGGGGTGCAAGAATTATAACTTATTTTTAATCAAAATTTAAAATCGTAACATAATGAAAGAGAGTCCATTAAAAGAAAAGACCTACAAGTTTGCTATACGAATTGTTAGACTTGTTCAATATTTACAAAAAGAAAAAAAAGAATTTGTAATCAGCAACCAAGTCCTTAGAAGCGGTACAAATCCTGGGGCAATGGTTTGTGAAGCAGAGTTTGGGCAATCAAAGGCTGATTTTTCAAGTAAATTGGCTATTGGATTGAAGGAAGCGAATGAAACAAGTTATTGGTTACGCCTTTTGCACGATACTGATTATATTGATGATAAGATGTTTGAAAGTATGCATAATGATTGCAAAGAAATCATTGCCATGTTAGTCGCTTCTGTCAAAACTTCGAGTTCAAGACCTCGATAATTGCTCCCCACTTTTCGTTTTTCACTTATCATTTACATTGCTTCCCCACTTATCACTTTTCGTTTTTCACT
>JAYSRS010000159.1:0-5693 GCA_043720935.1 Saprospiraceae bacterium | reverse complement strand
GTCGGTCAACCTTGAACCCGTAATCAAGAAGCGTGATCTCGTAAGGATTCGAACCTTAAACCTTCTGATTCGTAGTCAGATGCTCTATCCAATTGAGCTACGAAACCAATTTCAAAGCTGTTTTACGCTTAACGGCGGCAAAGATAGAACCGTTTTTTATTTCTCCAAGCACTTTCGTAAATGTTTTTTATTTTTCTTAAAATAAAAAAAAGTGCAAATACGGAGGAGGTAAGTAGCACGACCTTTAGGTCGTGACGCTTGTGCAAAACACGACCTGAAGGTCGTGCTACAATTCAAGCCACTTTCATACGCGTTTGCATGTACTTGCGATAGGCTTTTTCGTAAAGTTCGCTAAAATATTCGACGTTTTCACGCGCAATTTTAGCCATTTGTTCGCGGTCAACCTCGCCCGTTTCGGCGGATATGAGTTGTAAGGAGTCGCTTAAAAAGCCTGCCCCTTTCCAACTCGGCGGATTGTATTTGCCTTCTTTTGCATCAGCGATGGCGCGTTTGGCCATAATTTGAGGCGCCACTTTCCGCACTACTTGCAAGTCTCTTTCTGTATTTTCCATATTGTGATAAGTTTTAAAATTTAAGCAAAGCAAATTCTAAATTTTAGATTTCGAATACCAAAAAGCTAATTGCTTCGTTATCAATTACTTGTGAAATAGAAATTTATTGACTTCGTTTTTATTTTTTAATTCTCTACAAAGTTAAACTTTTTATTGGGTAAACTCAAACTTTTACTTCCGCCCGATTTGTATATTTTTTTTCGTCAACAATGCCCAATAATGCACGTAAACGGCACGGGCTTCGGAGTTATCAGGCAAATCAATAACGCCGTCGTGAAAATCAATCAAGGCTTTCGACACAATATCCACCTCCATTTCCCCAACAATTGACATCGTTTTTGGCTTACTGACGGCTTCTGATTCGGCCTCAATGTCGTCAATCCGCGTCAAAAAAGCCATCGTAATTCGATTACGCTCCGCGAAATACTCATCGAACGCGATTTGTCCGTTGAGGTGCAGGGCGTAGATTTCAGACCATTGCGAATTGAGTTGCACAAACTGCGTCTCCTGTGGCGTATTCGCCGTCAATTTCAGAATTTGATGAAAAGCCGCATCCAATTTTGCTTCCCGAATCAAGGTACGCGTTTTTTCCAATTGAGTTGTCATTACAATTTAAACTAATTAACCGACTTGGGTTTCCTTTTTTTATCATTGTTAGATGCGTTTATATTGTAGGGAATTTTAAGTGTTACCAAGATTTTGCAGCTACGCCGCAACTTACAAGTCAAAGCAGAACGTACTGAAAATTTGGGGATTTAGTTCAGAATTTACGTTATTTTATCTATTAGCGGCAAAGTTATGCTTTAAAACGCCAAAAAGTCTAATTACGTATTTTTAAAATTTCTTACCACGGCCTACACATATATATACGTGTAGCGGAAAAAATTGAAATCTTATCGTCAAATATTCCTCTCGTTGTATTAATTTTGTTGTTTGTAAATGGAAAAAAACAAGCCGTCAGACAGCGTTTTGACGGCTCAATGCCTCTCCACGGAAGCGACATTTTTTTGAAACGATAAAACGAATCAGCCATAATTTGACGGAATCTGAACTCATACAAGGTTGTCAACGCGACGACGCACATTGTCAACGGGAACTCTTCAATCGCTACGCGGGGAAGATGATGACCGTTTGTTTGCGTTATGCACGGCATCGGGCGGAGGCGGAGGATTTGCTGCAAGATTCATTTATTAAGATTTTTGACAACATGAAGCAATTTGAAGGAAAAGGCGCGTTTGAAGGCTGGATTCGGCGCATTGTGGTCAATACGGCCTTGAAAAGTATCAGTAAACTTGCTTTTCAACGCGAAAATATCGGGACGGAAGGCATGATTGAGTCGGCGGTGGCCCCCTCAGTATTGAGTCATTTGACGGAGCAAGAACTGCTTGGTTTGATTGCCAAATTGCCTACAGGCTACCGAACGGTCTTCAATTTGTTCGTTTTGGAAGACATGAGCCACCGCGAAATTTCCGAAACCTTGGGCATCGAAGAAAGCACATCACGCTCGCAACTCGTTAAAGCACGGAATATGTTGCAAGGTTTTGTCGTGAAATCAAACCGAATATTGCTGTAAAAACGCACAGACAATTTTTATTTGTCTAATATAAAAAACTATTTATCAATGAGTTATACTATTTAAGTGGCTAAAACCACCTAGATATTGAACTTAAATAATAAAAAACATGAGCGAAAACCTTAATCCTTTTGACAAACATTTTAGGCAACGATTGACGGACTTAGAATCCGCCGTTCCCAACGATTTGTTCGACCGACTGCAAGCCCGACGGGGTGCGGCATCGCCTTCGGACGCACCGTTGCGTGCGCGTATGTCCGCACATGAGACGCCCGTGGCGGATGGGGTTTTTGACGCAATTTTAGCAGAACGTGAGCGTCAAAAACGGCGGCGGATTGTGTTGTGGCGGTCGGTGACAGCGGTTGCGGCGGCTTTGTTGTTGCTGTTTGTGGCGATGGAATTTAAAAATAAAAATGCTGTTTCAACTGATAAATCGGCACAATCAAACGATATTAATTCAATTAAAAATGAAGCGAATAATAGGGGATTGAATACGCCTAAAACGGTTGATAACAGTGTAGATAATATCGCATTAAATACGGATAAAACTGTTGATAATAACGTTAATTCTATTGATGCAAATAACAATAAAAGCGTTAAAAAAGACGAAAATACTGAGGGGCCTAATAAAGAATTAAAAATTAAAAATTTAAAATTAAATACGCCCAATTCGGATTCTAAAATAGCTTATTCAGAATTAAATAAGGCTGATAATTTAGTTAGTAAGGCTGTTAAAAAGCAACAAATTATAATCAATAAAAAAGCGAATTTTAATAAAAACAAAAACACTAATTCTAATCTAAAAGATGCTAAAACGCAATCTAACAACACAATCGCTAGTATCGTTAGCGACAAATTGGACAATAAAAATGCGCCATTAAATGATGCTAAAAACGTTAAAAATAGAAAAAATACTGAGGGGTCTAATTTTGAATTAAAAATTAAAAATTCAGAATTAAATAGCCCTAAAATGACTGAAAATAGCCTTAATACTGAGGGGTCTAATTTTGAATTAATGAATCAAAATAATGTCTTAAAAACAGCTTTTGACAACCGTTTAGCGTCGCCTAATTCCCCAACACAGACGCTTGATTTTTTAAATATTTTAAGCGTTAAAACAGTGATTTTACTGTCCGAAAATCGCAAAAACCCGTGCAGCGACCCTGGCAACGGCTGCCCTACTTTCATCGGCAGACGACGGCTGAATAACACGAGTTATTACGTTGATGCGTTTGTTGCACCCGAATACATGATGCGGACTTTGAAAACGAACTTGCCAGAAAGCGAAAAGTTGTTGGCGGCGCGTGATTCGAACGAAAAAGTACAGTACGCAGTCAGTACAGGCGTACGGGGGGCGGTTGTTTTTGGCAACGGTATTTCCTTGAGAACGGGTCTTGTTTTTAATCAAATGAACGAACGCGTGCAATTTGATTCATTTGGAATTGGTGGAATTAAAACAACTTATGATGTGCGGATTGTCAACGGAAAACCCGATACCGTGAGTATTACGACAGTAATTACGGATGGTATTTTTCGTAAAACGCGTTATAATTATTACCGTTCAATTGACATTCCGCTTCAAATCGGCTACCAAAAACAAATGAAAAACGGTTGGATTCTCGGTCTCAACGGCGGGGTGAATTTTAATGTTACAGCTTGGCGAAAAGCGGATATTTTTGGCAAAAATCTCGAAAAACAGACCGTTTCAAGCGGAATTAACGAAGAAAATCCCGTTTTTCGGAATCAACTAGGCATCAGCCTTGTCGGCAGCATTGCCGCATATCGGCAGTTGACACGCCGTTTAGAACTCATGATTGAACCGTCTGTTCGCTACGGTTTGCAGCCGATTACGCGGTCAGATTATGCCTTGAAACAACAATATTCGACGGCGGGTTTAATCGTCGGCTTGCGGCTGCGGCTTTAGAAAAAGGTAGCAACGGAGCTTGCTCCGTAAGCACTAATTTATTGCTACTTGCTTACAGAGCAAGCTCCATTGCTACCTTTTTTAGCCCCCTCAGTATTTTAGTGTTTTTTTTCAAAAAAATTAAAAATTCAAGCAGCGAAAAACGCCCTCGCCGTCTCTTTTATTCAAGCAACTAAAAGGAAAAAACGCGTAGCTAACAGTGCTTCTAACAAGTTGATTATCAATTATTTATCAGAACAAAAGAAAAGAAAATAACAAGTACAAAATGAACCGATTTTGCAGAAAACTAGGACGATTGTGTTCATCAAAAAAACTATTTTCTAACAACATTGATACTAGCACGCATCAATTAAAATTTAAGGATAAAATGAAAAATGTATTATTCACCATATTTATAGGACTCCTACTTGTCGGCGGTCAAAGCTGCGGAAAAGATATAGATGAATTTATTCCTACGAACACCACGACAATAGTGAGAGGCGATACAGTTTGGCAAGAAGATTTATTGAGAATTAATAATATATCAACGGCTGTTTTGCCCTCCTTGAATATCGAAAAATTGATGAGCGACCTCGCAACCACCCCCGTTGTGCGGGAGATAAATGCTGAACGTGGCGGCATTATTACAACGCCTGACGGCACTCTCGTTGAGTTCCCTGCAAACAGTTGTGTGACAAAAAACAACCGCCCTTGTACGGGTAATTTGACCGTAGAAATTCTAGTTTTACGTAAAAAAGGCGAGTTTTTGCTCAATAATGTGCCAACAACGTCACTCGGACGGCAGCTCATTTCGGGCGGTGCGGTGCGCGTAAAAGTGTCTCAAAACGGCGAAGAAGTGAAACTCGCACGGCCTTTTCCCACTTCTTATCGGGTGAAGTTTCAATCGGCTTCAACGACGATTGACCCTGCGATGAAATTGTTTGAGGGAAAATCCGAAGGTCGTTTTAAATTCGATTGGATTCCGATTCAAGGGACATCAGGAAGAGATGTGCCTTTTTTGGGAACGTGGAGGGACACCATTCCAGGGCGTGCGAGCGCAGGTTTTGAGTTGTTTTTAGACCGTTTTGCTTGGATAAATTGCGACAAGTTTAGTGGTGATTCAACGAATTTGACCAATAAATTTTGTGTCGCCTTACCAGATACTTTTACCAATCAAAATACGAGCGTTTTTGTCGTTTTTAAAGAGATTAATTCCGTTGTGAGCCTCGTAGGTGATGGAAAAACCAAGCAGTTTTGCGTACCGAACGGTTATCGCGGTTTGCCGATTGGAAAAATAGTTAATATTATTTCGATTTCAGCCGTTAAAGACCGTATTTATATCGGTAAAAAAGAAGTGACGATTGCGCCAAATACGACCGCAACGGCGATTAGATTAGAGACAACAGCGACGACAAAAGAAGCCGCTAAAGAAATAATTAGTAATTTATAAATATCCTGCATCAGTTATAATTCCTTATCTATCAACGCTTTATTCTCATTCCTTCATGTTCTGAATATGTTTTTTTACGAGCCTTCGCCTGTTTTATGCGAAGGCTTTTTTTATAAATGGTGACTAAGTACATGACAAAAAAGTAAATGCCTTTTCGCACTCGCTTCGCTCGTGCGAAAAGAGGGGAAAGTGGTT
>JAYSRS010000158.1:0-5698 GCA_043720935.1 Saprospiraceae bacterium | reverse complement strand
ACAAGCTGCCTCCGATAGATTTTTTCCCGCACGCCTTTTTCGCGCAGCGAAAAACAGTGCGTATGAAAATACGCTTTTATTTATTTCGCATTCCTAAGCCTTGTTTTTCGTAAGAAACCGTTAAAAAAGAAATGTAAATCACGGGATTTTTTTGCGTCCAATCCCATTTGTCAGCTATCCACAAATCCGTAAAAAGGTCTTTGTTACCCATAAACACTTCGGCCATAGTTGATAGCAGAACGGACTTGCCGAAACGGCGCGGGCGCGGGAGGAAATACATACCACCTTCGGTACATAGGTTATAAATATGTTGCGTTTTGTCAACATAAATGCAATTGTCCTCGCGTAATTTGCGAAAAGATTGGCGGCTGAGTGGTAATATTTTCTTTTTCATGGGGCAAGTATAGCTTATTTTGACAAATTTACTGAGGGGGTACTCAAAACAAAAGCCGCTTGATGTTTTAACACATCAAGCGGCTTTTGTTGCTTTTAATTCCCAATTTACGCATCAATGCGACCGACTTTCGCCTGGTATGCCTTCGTTTTTGTCAGAATGCACGTGCGGTTTAAAGTAAATCGCACGGCTGATGCTGCCCAAAAGTTGGTCGAGATTGGCGGGTTTTTGAAGGAAATCCGACGCGCCACCTGCCATTACTTCGTCAATAACGGCCTCGTCGGCAAGTCCCGACGAGAAAATGACGGGTACTTTGGCATCAATTTGTTGGAAATGCTCCAGCATTTGTAGGCCGTCAATCTTATCCAAATTAAATTCGGTGATGACGACATCATATATTTTGTTCATAAAACGGTCAAGCCCTTCAAGGCCGTCAATTGCCATATCCACTTGGCAATCGAGCTTTTCTAGCACCGATTTATAGGCTTGCCGCATATCGGCTTCTTCGTCAATAACTAAAATTCGTGTCATAATATTTTCCGCAACCCGTGTTTAAGTACATAAAAGCTCTGGTGAAAGACTACAAGCATTAAACTAAAAGTGTGCCGCTTTCCGCCTTATTACGGTCTTAAACAAATTATTAAAAACGAAATATCATTATAAACAAAATATAATTTTGTGCGTTTGAAGTTTAAAATTGGACGTTTGAAGACCGCAATTATTAAGTTTGACGTTTAAAATTAGAAGTTTGAAGGTCGTCACACTTGGCTTTCGCTGTAAAATTTAAAAATAACCCCCCTCAGTATTTTTATCTATCCGAGAGATAAAAAGGCCAAATTCAAGCACTAAGTAATGCATATATATTAAGTTCATCCACCAATTTCGATAAAAGCGGCTCGTCATTGCGAGGAGGCACAACGAAGCAATCTTTAAGTTTTTGCAGCCTTTTTGCTTGAAAATAACCGTTTTTTTACTAAAATTGTGCTAAAACCAAAGAGATTGCTTCGTCGTGCCTCCTTCTAATGACGCGCTCGAAATTCGGCACTACGTTCGGCGAACTTTCAAAGTTCCCCGAACGTTTTACGCCACCTATTTTTTAGGTATAGTGGGTTAAGTTAATAAAAATGCGTTACTAATTTTAAATTTGACGGCCTTTAAACTTCAAACTTCAAACTTAAAGCCCTTTCGGAATTGCCGCAATCAATCGCTTCGTATAATCGCGTTGTGGATGTCTGTAAATGTCGTCGGCTGCGCCCATTTCTTCAATTTTTCCTTTGTTCATCACGACCATTCTGTCGGAAATAAATTTGACGACCGACAAATCGTGGCTGATAAAAATGCAGGTAAATTGCATTTTTTGACGTAAGTCAATGAGCAAATTCAAGACTTGTGCTTGTACAGACACATCGAGCGCGGAAACAGATTCGTCGCAAATAATGAATTTTGGATTCAACGCCAAGGCCCGTGCGATGCAAATCCGTTGCCGTTGTCCACCGCTAAATTCATGCGGATAGCGGTTGAAATGTTCGGCAGCGAGGCTGACAGTTTCCAACAATTCAATCACTTTTGCTTTACGTTCGGCGTCATTTGCGTAAAGATTGTGGACTTGCATAGGCTCCATAATTGCCGAGCCAATCGTCATGCGGGGATTGAGCGACGAATACGGGTCTTGAAATATAATTTGAATGTCTTTGCGTAAGTCCTTCATTTCCAACGCATTGAGCTTAGTTAGGTCTTTGCCTTTGTAAAAAATGGCCCCCTCAGTAGCGGGCGATAATTTGAGGATTGTACGGCCCAACGTCGTTTTTCCGCAACCCGATTCACCGACTAAACCAAGCGTTTCGCCTTCGTAAACGTCAAAACTGACATCATCCACGGCTTTGACGAACTCAATTGGTTTGCCCCAAAAGTTTTTCTTTGAAGGATAATAGGTTTTCAGATTTTGAACCCTTAAAATTGGTTCGCCTTGCATCAAAGTCGTCAAGCGGGCATCCGTTTCAGCTTGTGGTATTTTAACAGAAGCTAATATGTTGCCAACAGAATCCGCTTTTTCGATAATTTTTGTTGAGCCATCGGCCAATTTTTCGACGGTCATAAAATCAGCCACAACGGGCAGTCTTCGCAACCTATCGTCAAGCGGCGGACGACACGCTAAAAGGCTCTTTGTGTAAGGATGTTTTGGCGATTTGAACAAATCGGCGACGTTGCCCTGCTCGACAATTTCGCCTTTGTACATCACCAAAACGCGGTCGGCAATGTCTGCAATAACGCCTAAATCGTGGGTGATAAAGACAATTGCGGCGTTCATTTCGCGCTGTAATTCCTTCATCAGTTCCAAAATCGTTTGCTGAACGGTTACATCGAGGGCGGTTGTCGGTTCATCGGCGATTAATACTGAGGGGTTGTTCGACATCGCCATTGCAATCATGACGCGCTGTTTTTGGCCACCACTCAATTGATGCGGAAAACTGCGAAATGCCCGTTCGGGGTCGGGCAATTTGACTTTTTTAAACAGGGCAATTGTTTGTTTTTCGGCATCCGACTTAGCTATTTTTTGATGGGTTAAAATGGCTTCAACAACTTGATTACCACAGGAATACACAGGATTTAAAGAAGTCATAGGTTCTTGAAAAATCATCGCCAACTCGTTGCAACGATAATTTTCCATTTCTTTTTCTGACAAAGCCAAAAGGTCAACGGAATGCCCCCCCTCAGTAAAATAGGTGATTTTTCCGCTTGCAATGCGGCCAGGCGGCTCGGCAATCAAGCGCATAATCGAGAGCGAGGTAACGGATTTGCCCGAACCCGATTCGCCGACGATGCCGACCGTTTCACCGCGATACAAGGTAAAACTGATATTTTTTACGGCTGTCACCGTCCCGTTTTCGGTCTCAAACTGAACGACGAGATTCTCTACTTCTAGCAACTTTTGTTTTTCCATAAAGACTTAGAATTGAGGTGTCGCACAGAGTTTGCAGAGGACACAGAGATTTTTGGGTCAAATATATGATTTTGGGGGATACATAGGCAGATAAGACGCATAGTTTTTTGCTTTTTTCACCAGACCCATGTTGTCCTATCTGCCTATGCGTCCCCCAAATATGTTCCTTTAAAATATATTATGCCCAAACTTTGCACCCCTCAGTACAATTGTTGCAAATATCAATTTTATCGCGGCCTTTGAGTATCGCCTTGCGGAAACCATTGTAGCGTTTATTTTGCCACACCTCTTTGAAGGACGCTTGTTTCAAATCGCCCAAACGGTGCGTCGCGTCTTTATCGAAGCAACACGGCACGACAAGCCCGTCCCAAGTGATGACGCACGAATGCCACAATTTCCAGCAATGATTGGTCAATTCGCCCTTGAAAGTCCATTTTCCATCCGCTTTTTGGCGATAACGGGCATATTTATCAATGGTTGGAATCAAATCGTTGCCATTTTCGTACTCATACACCTGCGCCGTTTTCAACTTCACTTCGTCCACGCCAATCTCTTTGGCGAGTTTATAAATCTCTGGAATTTGATGTTCATTGTGTCTGACGACCAAAAATTGAAAGATGATATGTGGCGTTTTTGACCCCATTTTTTTCTTCCATTCCACAACATTGCGCGCGCCTTTCAAGACGCTTTCCAATTTACCTTCCTTGCGGTAGGCTTCGTAAGTGTCTTGTGATGTGCCATCAACGGAGATAATCAAGCGGTCAAGCCCCGATTCGATGGTTTTTTTAGCGTTTTCGCTGTTCAAAAAATGCCCATTTGTCGAAGTTGCCGTGTATATGCCTTTTTCATTGGCATATTTTACCATATCCAAAAATTTAGGATTGATGTATGGTTCGCCTTGAAAATAAAAAATCAGATAAAACAATTCGCGGTGCAATTCATCAATCGTTTTTTTGAAAAAATCTTCCTTCAAATTACCCGTAGGCCGCGTAAATGCCCGCAGTCCACTTGGACATTCGGGGCAGCGCAAGTTGCAAGCCGTCGTCGGCTCTAACGAAATCGTGAAGGGCAAACCCCATTGAATCGGTTTGCGCGTCCATTTTGTTAGAAAGTACGAACTGTACACCTTTGCGGCGTTCCACAATCGGCGCGGTGTGAGTTTTGAAAAAAAGTTAATGGAATCTTTCGGGTATATTTTCATTATATTTTAGTTTTAAAACGCCAACGCCTTCAAACGCAACCCCTCAGTATGTGGCAGTCCAAACATCAAATTCATGTTTTCGACCGCTTGTCCCGACGCTCCTTTCAGCAAATTGTCTATCATGCTGATAATCAAGGCTTTATTGCCATGTTTGGAGACGTGAACGAGGGCTTTGTTGGTGTTGACGACTTGTTTCAAATGCGGATTTTGTTCCGTGACGTGCGTAAAAGGCGCATCGAAATAATAATCGTTGAACAGTTTTTTCAACTCAATTTCTGATAAATCTGTCTTCGTATAAATACTTGCGAAAATGCCACGGGCAAAATTACCCCGAACGGGGAGGAAGTTGACATCTTCCGCGAAATCGTTTTGTAAAGATGTGATACTCGCCGTGATTTCCTTCAAATGTCGGTGTTTGAAGGCTTCATAAATCGACATATTGTTGTTGCGCCAGCTAAAATGCGTCGTGTCAGTCGGTTTTTGACCCGCGCCCGTTGAGCCTGTAATCGCGTGTACGTGAACGTCGTTTTTTAATACATTTTGAGCCGCCAAAGGCAAAATAGCCAATTGAACCGCCGTTGCAAAACAGCCTGGATTCGCAATGAAATTAGCGGATTGAATAGCCGTTTTATTTAATTCTGTCAAGCCATAAACCCACCCCTCACTCGTTGCGTTCGGATTTGCGCCCCAACGAAAATCTTGTGATAAATCAATGATTTTTAAGTATTTAGGGAAGTTGTGGGCGTTTACAAACTTGATAGCGTCACCGTGTCCGACGCATAAAAACAGCACATCAACGCTGTCAAAATCTAAAATATTGGTGAATTTTAAATACGTTTCGCCAATCAAATCGGTATGAATTTCACTGATTGAATTCCCTGCATTTGAACTTGAATGCACAAACCCCATTTTTACTGAGGGGTGGTTAATCAAGATGCGTAACAGTTCTCCTGCGGTATAACCCGCCCCGCCGATGATGCCTACTTTAATATTTTTCATTGTTTGAATGTGGTCGGCAAAGCTGTTGCCGCGTTTGATAAATAATTGGTGGATAAATAATTGGTGGATAAATAATTGAGCGGCGAAACTAGCTTAAATGTGAGACAAAAAAAAACGGCTTCCTGTGTACGTACACAGGAAGCCGTTTTTTTTTGTCTCACAT
>JAYSRS010000157.1:0-2040 GCA_043720935.1 Saprospiraceae bacterium | reverse complement strand
TCACTTTTAATGGCAATAATTTCATTGAGAGCCGACACCAAAAAATGCCCCGAACCCACCGCAGGGTCACAAATTTTGAGCGAATTAATGATTTCGTTGGCTTCTTTTTTACTAAAATCTTTCCCGATGGCATCATAAACTTCATCCAAATTTTTGTATTTTAGATGTTGTTCATCGGGATTATGGTAAATATTAAATTTCTGTAAAACTGCCCTCCTGATGGTTTCACGGCACATATACATCGTGATGAAACCAGGCGTAAAGAAAGAACCGTCTTTATAACCATTTATTTTTTCAAAAATCAGTCCCAACACCGACGCATTAATCAAGCGTTTGTTATCCTCTTGAATGTCCTCCGAACCCTCGCTGGCAAAATCGTAAGCCTCCAAAAAAGCGAACAAATATTCGAGGGTGTTCAACCGTCCCGTCCGTTTTTTTCCTTTGTTATCGGTCAGCACCGTTGAAGTTAAAATGGGCAAGGTTTTGTCGTCCTGCAAATTGCTGATAACGATGGTTCTGTCCTCAATGTCAGAAACCTCAAAAAGCGAACTATTCAAATACGGTACAAACTTAAACGCCTCCTGCACGTCTGGGTGGCGGTCAACGGGTTTACGAGCCAACACACTGAAAAACAGACTATTAAGCGAATCGAAATCTCGAATTCGGGCAAGATTTAGAAAGGAATAGGCTTCATCATTGCGGTGATACGCTACCAATTGGGCTTCCAATAGTTTCAAGAAAAGGACACGATTTATCCACGTAATGGTCAGTTCCAAGCCCACATTAAATAATCTTTCGGGCATGGTGTCGCCAAAAGATTGCGGTTTATCCAGCCGAGCAATTTTATCCAAACTATCCAACTGCACTATGGTATTTTCCAAGATTGCCCCCGAATTTCGTTCCGAGATTGCAGGGCGGTCAATCAGTTTTTTGCCCCCAATTTTAGTTTCCGTTAGTCCGATGATGTGGAGCAATTCAGCGTAAAAAGCCTTATCTAAACTGTTGCTATCATTGGCAAAAGGCAATTTTAACAGATGTTCGGGCGATAGAATTTTATAGAGAGCAATGAGGGTTTTATCGTCGTTTTTATCAATATTTCGAAGCGGTTTTTCGTAATCTCGGAGGTCGAAATGCGTAAAAACGAGTTCATTTTTGAGGGTTTCGATGAAAGGTTCGGCAATTTCTTTGTAGAAAAAGTCCGTCTTTTTACCCGATAATCTGCCCTCTTCAAAATCCGTAAATTGTTTTACAAAAGTTTTGTTTTGGGCAAAATATTTCTCAAAGATAGCCGCATCAAAAATGAACCATTCGTGGATATTGGTAATGAGTAAGTGCTTGATTTCTAAGTTCTTGTGCGTAATTCTTTCTCGCAGATAATACAAAACAATTTCCTGCAAAGCCTTGGCATTAAGTTGATTAACCTTCGGAAATTCCGCTTTATTGCTTGGACTTTTTGCTTCAATAATCACCCCAACCGAAGATTTTGCCTCCTTGCCGTTGTGGATAACCAAGTCGTTTCGTCCCTTGGTATTGAGGTAATGATTGGGAGCATAATAGGTAGTATCCAAAAATTTAGACACGATATTTTTGTGAAATTCCTCCGACTCCGCTACATTGATTTGGTCGAGCAGTTTTATCAGATTTTCTTTAAAAGATTCGATGTGTAAACGGAGCGGTTTCACCCGTAGAAAAGCCACATTCAAGGCTTTGCGAGGTGAGAGCAACAGAGGATTAGTAGAAGTAATTTTCGTCATGGGATAAAGATAGTTTAATCATCGAATTTAATTTATACGGATTCTGTAATATTTCTTACCATTAATGACAAATAACCAAAAAAATGCCCCAATCTTTCGACTGAGGCATTCATTGTTATTCTCAACACATTCTTGCTTGAAAAGCAAAGTTGGAATGTATTGAATTTTTTTTTGATAATTTTAACTAATGTATCTTGACGAGCATTCGGTCGCCTACGAGATACATTTAACTCTATGCCATTTATCATCAAGATCAGACAATTATCTTTTTCAAAACTTCTACAAT
>JAYSRS010000156.1:0-5726 GCA_043720935.1 Saprospiraceae bacterium | reverse complement strand
TAAAAAACGAACATAAAATTTTTAATAATTATATGAATTGTAAATTAAATAATTCAAGGTTCATAACTCATTGATTATCAAGTAATAAAAACGCTATTGTTAAAAAGCAAAAACGATTAAATAGCAAACTCAAGTCGTTTGTTTTTACCCCCTTCAGTATTTTCGGCAAAAATAGACCAACCATTTGTATTTTGGCATTTTTTAACAAAAAGGTGGCAACGCCAACTCTCCAAGGGTCACAAATCCTTGAAGAGTTTCAATATAAATTTATTTACCACCGTCGATTATGATTTTCCCGATGAACTTATTGAGATTGGCAGCGATATGTTTTATAGGCTTGCAACGAAGTTTTGTTAAAGAAAAACGTTACGAAAGTTCAAACCTTCGTAACGTTTTAGATTAATAACTATCTGATGTTACGCAAGTGGCTAAAATGGCACACTGATTAGAGGGATACGACTGATTTAAAAGGATTTCTTTTTTAATGGAAACGCTTATAGAAAAAAATCAGTGTAAATCAGTCGTATCCCTCAAACCAGTGGCCCATTGCGTAACATCAGTAACTATTTGATTACCAACAAATTAACTACCGAAATCCATATCTTGTCCGCCTTGCCCTTGTGGTCTTTTGCTTTTCTTGAAAATAGACGCGTCCATCTTACCAAACGGCATTTGAAGGGTCAATTTGAAATACCGCAAGTCGCGGCGACGCATGGCTTCTTGGTTAAAATTCGGCAAATTGAAAACGGTAATGTCTCTCCGCGAATTGAACACGTCGTTGACGCTCAAAGTCATATTTGCAGCACCGCCAAAAAACGCTTTTTTGACCGCAAAATCCATGTAACCAATGCCGACGCGTTTGCCTTGCGGAATCACGCGGTCGCTTTCGTAGCCGCCGTTCAATTGGGCCGAAAAGCCTTGCGCAAACTTGTAATTGATGCTCGCCTTGCCATCCCAAGCCCAACCTTCAACGCGTGTCGAATCGGTCGTGATACTCAAATTATAGACATTAAAATTGGTCGTAAAATCCACGTTTTTGCCCAAAGCCAAACGGAAGGTGTTGTCTAAACCGTAGCGAATTTCGTCGTTTGCATTCACAAAAGTGGTGATTAATACGGAGGGGTCTTCTTTCGACGGGTTTGCAAACGGTTTAATTGTATTCGATTCCAACATAAAATAGGCCGAAATCAACCAATTATTGCTACCAAATTGTTTGTTATAATTCAATTCCGACAAATTGATAAACTCGGGCTGCAAGCTCGGATTGCCGATGCGGATGTTCTGACGGTCGTTGTTTTGGATAACGGGCATCAATTGCATAAAATTGGGTCGTTGGATTTTACGGCTAAAATTCAACTGAATTTCGCTGTTTTTATTCAATTTCTTTGACAAATAAATCGAAGGAAACAGGGATTTTTCGAGCGCGTAATAGTCATAACCAAACGTCGGAACGTTTTTATCTTTCGCCACGCCTTCCAATTTTGACTGCTCATAGCGCAAACCAACCTGATAACCAATACCTTTAAATCGGCTTGAATAATTGACGTAAATGCCGTTTACCATGTCTAAAATGTCTGAATTCAAAGAAATATTGTTGTTTTGGACAAAATCTTGATTGCCTATTTTGGTGCTAAAAAAGTTTTGTTGGTCGCGTTGATTAAAATTGCTGCGGACGCCGTATTCCAATTTTGTAGAGTCGTTGAGTGGGTTCACAAAATCCACTTGGAATGTGCCTTGTTGTCCCTTGTTGCCGCCCGTTATTCTAGTCAATTCGGTGGGCAAAGCGGTGTTTTTAGCGTTGAAAGTGGTCGTTGTCCAATCCGCAACGTTGCTCGACTCACCGATGCCGTAGGTGAAATCAACAACGAGTTCTTTGCCTTTTTTAGCGTAATTTTTCTTCCAAGTTGTCTGAAATTGATAATTTGTAAACTCATTTTTAGGTCGAATCAAGCGCGTACCGTTGTTCACGAGCGCGTCCGTGAGCGCAAGCGGATAGGTAAAATTTTGGTCGCTGTTGATGTTGAATTTTCCGTTAACTATACTACCAGCAACGGTTAATGTATTGCGATTATTTATTGAGTAATCAGCGGCGAGTCGGCCAATTTGAAATGCATTGTCAAAATTTGTATTTGTGTTTTGATTAAAACTCCGTTGCCCGTTAAGCAAATCTCTGAAAACATACCCCTCAGTAGGATTCTCCGATTTTGTCCCGTTGTACAATCCCGAAACGTTCCAACGACCTTCTTTAACGTTCAAATTGAGCGTCCCGTTGTAGCGTTGTCCCGTGCCGACGCCAAGTGCTAGAAAACCATTGTAACCCACTTTTTTATTCTTTTTCAAGACAATATTAACGATACCGCCCTTCGTTGCGGCCTCGAATTTAGCAGACGGATTAGAAATAACTTCTATGCTTTCGATTTGGTCAGCCGAAATTTGGTTCAAGCTCATCAAGGTCGGACGCCCGTCAACGTATATCGTTGTGCTGTTATTTCTAAGCAACGCATTGCCGTCCGCATCGACCGTTACTGAGGGGACATTCTTCAAAACGTCTTCCGCCGTCCCACCTACTGACGTGATATTTTTGTCCACATTGAACACTTTTTTGTCCAAATTCATCACCATTTGGGCTTTTTCGGCGGTTATTTGAACCGCATCCAAGACTTTTGCATCGGTTTTCAAGGCCAAATCGCCTAAATCCAATTCTGCATTGTCGGGCGGAACGAGCATAAATGTTTTTGTAAATTCGAGATAACCGACAAAGGAAACCTTCACTTTCAGAGAGCCAAACGGCAGTTTTTCGACATTGAAATCGCCGTTTTCAAGTGTCAAACCACCGCCTAAAATAGAGTCTTTTTTACCCATCGAGCGGACAATGACGACGGAAGCAAATTCGACAGGTTTTTTAGTCGTTGCATCCACAATTTTACCGTAAACACGGCCAATATTGCCCATTCTTGATGCCATCGGATTTGCACCTCCCGAAGCGGGTGCGCCCGTAGGTCTTTGAGCAAAAAGAGAAATGGATAAACCTAAAAATAGGATGGAGGCGACTACTTTTTTTAAATTGAACATTGTTAAGTCAGTTAAACTAAATAAGTGATAAGTGATAAGTGATAAGTGATAAGTGATAAGTGATAAATGATAAGTGATAAGTGATAAATGATAAATGATAAATGATAAATGATAAGTGATAAGTGATAAGTGATAAGTGATAAGTGATAAGTGATAAGTGATAAGTGATAAGTGATAAATGATAAGTGATAAATGATAAATGATAAGTGATAAGTGATAAATGATAAGTGATAAATGATAAATGATAAATGATAAGTGATAAGTGATAAATGATAAGTGATAAATGATAAATAATACTACTATACATGACCTACTGATTGAGCTGATATGACTGATTTGTACTGATTTTTCTAGGAAATCATAAAAAAAATCAGTATAAATAAGTACAATTTGCTTAATCAGTAGCTCATGTATGTAGCTGTTTGCAAATTTGTCACTCTATAAAAGACAATTAAAAGAACGTTTTGGTTTAGCTTATCTTCCAAGGTTTCGATGATTAGGCACTTATATTCGACAATTCGGACAATTCAATCCGTATTATTTATAGTGTAACTCACGTTACGCAAGTGGCTAAAATGGCCCACTGATTTTAGGGATACGACTGATTTAAAAGGATTTCTTTTTTAAAGGAAACGCTTATAGAAAAAATCATGTGTAAATCAGTTGCATCCCTCTAATCAGTGGCCCATTGCGTAACATCAAGTGTAACATTTATGGAATTTTAAAGATTTCGTGAATGTAGTTTCCGTTAAATTTAAGCAGTTAGTTAATTCAACGGCTTGTTTAGGCGATTCATTCCCAAATTTAAGCCATTCACCCACATATTCTACGCTTCCCATTTTGAATGGAACTATCTTTGTGATAGCATTTAAAGCCACTTATCGGTGTATTCAATTTAAAAAAACAAGTGCAAAATGAAAAAGAAAATGAGAAATATCGTCTTCGTAGCCATCGCGTGCGGCCTTGTTGCGGCGCAAATTTATTTGATGCCCAAAATTACGCCTCAATCATCTAATCCGCCGACTCAGGCAGCACCACAAGCGACTATTTTGGTCTATCCATTGCCCTCTACCCTCAACTTTCAGTCGAATTTTATGATACTGCAAGCGTTGTTGAAAGAAAAAACGCCTTCAAAAAGCGAAAATACTGAGGGGGTCGATTCTATTAAACGTCAATAAAACGATTACCATAACTCATGTTACGCAAGTGGCTAAAATGGCACACTGATTTGAGGGATACGACTGATTTAAAAGGATTTCTTTTTTAATGTAAATACTTATAGAAAAAAATCAGCGTAAATCAGTCGTATCTCTCAAATCAGTGTGCCATTGCGTAACATCAGACCATAATATAAAAAGCGAACACCACACTAAAAAACAAACATCATGCAATTCAGAAAATGCTTTTTTTTCGCATTATTACTAACGGCAAATGGACTTTTTGCCCAAGATTTCCAATTGGCAGGTATCAACTACGCCACTTTTACCAAAACGAATATAAAAGGTTCGCCAACGAATCAAGCGGTTAAATTTCAAGAATTTAACGCTTTTGTTAAGCTGCCCATTAGATTTAGGCAACGCAACACGGTTTTGGTAAATACCCTCCAATACGGTTTGGTGCAACCAACGGCCTACAATTCGCCCTTGTTTTCGGCCACCGAAACTTCCAAAAACTTGCACAACGTGTCATTGTCCATGACGTTGGTTCAAAAACTCAATAAGAAATGGTCATTGATTGCGGTGGCGATTCCGACCCTTGCGTCGGACTTTGAAACATCGTTAAGCGGCCACGATTTTTTGTTTCAAGGCACACTGTTCGCTTCCGCAAAACTGAATGATAAATGGTCGTTAGGTGGCGGTGCGTTATACACGGCACAATTGGGCGACCCTCGATTTTTGCCCGTCGTGCAACTGAAATACCAGCGTAACAAGCACTTTGTCAATGTCTTATTGCCCTCTTTTGTGAATTATTTATACACCCTCGACAAGCAAGAGAAAGGACATTTAGGTATTCGATTGGCCACAAGTGGCGGCAATTTTAACGTCAATAATCAAGATTTTACGCAGTTAATCCCCAATTCCATCCATAACATCCTTTATTCTCGGATAAATATGGGAGTCGTTCTTAATATCCGATTAACAAAAACGCTCTTGTTTGAAGCATCGGGCGGCATGAGCGTTGCGCGGAAATACAACTTCAAAGACGCGTCGAAAAAGTTGTATAACTACAACTCAGAGAATGGCCAATTTTTCAATGTCGGTCTTATCATTAGACCACCGTTGAATGCGCTCAAAGAGGGTAAAATTAATGATTAATCTCCCCAAATACCCCCCTCAGTAAAACGCCGTTTTTTGCTTATTTTGAAGCAAAAAACGGCGTTTTTATTGAGAGGATATTTGTCCTTCCATCTTTTTACAAAGCAATTCGCTCCAACAATCCATCGCCAAAAACCTTTTCCAATGGCTTCTTGATGCTGATTGAATGGATGTGGCAAATGCAACACAAATGCGTTTAGATAAAAAATAAAACGGAATTATCGGTTAAAAGACGCAAGCAGCAGCAATTTCTAATGTAAGATAAATACGTTCTTTGACATATTTTTTATTCTAATTGTACTTCAAATAATTGCGCCATTACGATGTATAGGTGCTTAA
>JAYSRS010000155.1:0-17423 GCA_043720935.1 Saprospiraceae bacterium | reverse complement strand
TTGGGTTTTGAGTTGCACGCAACTCAAAACCCAAAACTCAAAACTTGACATTAAGGCCGAAAGTAACCGTTGAAATAGCGGGTGTTATGTTGTTGCCAAGTGTCGCACCTTCGTTAGCTTCGGGGTCAATACCGTTGTATTTATCGCGGTATTGCGACCAGGTTTTAGGCTGTTGAATACTTGAAAACACGCGAAGCGATTCCACACCGATTTTTCTAGTAATGTTGTTCGGCAACGTGTAACCAAAGTTGATGTTCCGAATTTTAACAAAAGAGCCGTCAAAATAAATCAAAGCGGTGTTGTTAACGGGAAATTCTTGGTTTGTAACGGGTTGCGGAAACTCATTTGTCGGATTGTTCGGTGTCCAATAATCCACTTTGATTTGCTGATAACGACCTGCTAAGGCGTTGTTATTACGGTGGAAACCACTTAAAATCATTTGCCCATATCTAGCAAAAATAATGATGGAGGCATCAAAACCTTTGTAGCTAAAACGGCTCGTTATACCACCACTCCAATCGGGGATTTCAGAACCTAAGTAAACACGGTCGTCGGCGTTGATTTTGCCATCAGGCTTGCCCGTCAATTGGCCCGTCGTTGCATCTCTACCGTTGTTGTCATTCACCTTGATTTGACCAGGGCGGCTGCCGTAGCTTTTTGCTGCATCGGCTTCATTTGTTTGCCAAATACCGTCTTTTTTGATGTCAAAAAATGCCGAAAGTGGTTTACCAATGAACCATTTGTTACCCACATCATCTACCGCGCCGTTGTACAAAGAGACAATTTGCTCGTTGTTCTTCGTGAACATAAAGTCCGTTGTCCATTTAAAACCACCTTTATCCACGTTTACAGTCGTAAGGCTTAATTCAACGCCTTTGTTTTGCGTTTCGCCCACGTTGTTCGTGACGAACGGAAAGCCCGTTGAAGTAGGCAATTGATTTGCTAACAACAAATCCGTTGTGTTGACCTGATAGAATTCCAAAGAGCCATTGACGCGGCCTTTGAAGAAACTGAAATCTACACCGAGGTTTTTGGTTGTTGATTGCTCCCACTTCAAATTAGGATTGACGAGCGTTCCTGGGCGTTGTCCAAAAGCCGCCGTTGTTCCCCAAGCGTAGGCCGTTCTGCTCAACAAAGCCTGTGTTTGGTAAGGTGCGACGGCTTGATTGCCGACGACGCCTAAACTCAAACGAAGTTTCAAAATGTCTATCCAACTGGTATTTTTCAAGAAATTTTCGTTGTGCATGTTCCAACCCAAAGCGATACCTGGGAAGTTCCCATATTTGGTGTTATCACCAAACGGGCTTGCGCCATCCCGACGTAAAGTGGCTGTTAACAGGTATTTACCATCGTAAGCATAATTAACACGACCCATAAATGAGTTGATTTGACGTGGAATCAATTCAGTTGCGACGCCTGTAACACTCGTAGCGCCGTCCAAATTGTGAAAACTTTGGCTTTCCGTTGGTACGCCAATGACCGCTAAGCCATTGACTTCAAAATTGTCTTTCTGGAAAGAGTGCAAAGCCGTGACGCCAAAGTCATGTTTGCCATACGCTTTATTGTAATTGACAATATTTTCAAGCACCCAATTGAAGCCAAATTGGTTCTGAATTGCTGCCGTAGCTGCGCCACCTTTCAAGGCATTTGTCTGCGAACCAACAAAGCGACCTGCCCGTTGAATCGTCATATCGGGCCCAAAATTAACGCGGTACGTCAAGCCTTCCATCAGTTTGATTTCGGTGTAAAGGCTGTTCAAAATGCGGTATTTCTTTGCTTCATCTATTTGCGCGCCAGGCACAATTTCAGCCAACGGATTGGTCAGCAACGCATCACTCGTTTGAGCAAAAATGATGTTACCCGCATCGTCGCGTTCTCTTCCCAACGGATTTTGCTGAATCGTAAAGCTGTAAGGGTTCAAATTAGCCCCATTCCGAATGCTGTACATACCGTAAGTTGACAAACCCACTTTTACGCGGTCATTGATTTGGTGGTCAATATTAGCGCGCAACGACATTCTTGTATAATCCAAGCCGTAAGAAATACCTTTGTCTTGAAAAAAACTGCCTGAAACGTAGAAAGCTGTCTTTTCATTGCCGCCTTGAACACCAATTGAATGGCTTTGCATTCTGCCTTGCTGCAACATCATGTCCTGATAATCCGTCGTCCGATTCTTGGCAATACCATCTATTTCAATGGCTTCAAAGAGTTTTGAATCAGCAAAAGCGTCCACTTTTCCACTCGGAACAGGCACACCTGCCGCATCTTTGTAGGTACTACCTGTTGCGATAGCGCGACGCGATTCACGGATATATTCCGCAAACTCGGGGCCTGAAAACAAGTTGATTTTGTCCAAAGCTTGTGATGTGCCAAAGTAATTGTCGTAACTAACAGTCGTCTTGCGTTGACCTGTCAATGTCCCGCGTTTGGTCGTAATCAAAACAACGCCGTTTGCACCACGCGCGCCATAAATAGCTGTTGCAGTCGCATCTTTCAAAATCTCTATCGACTGAACATCGTTCGGATTCAAGTCTTCAAAGCCTGTCGTTGCGTCAGCAATGCCGCCAACAGCACCATAATTTGGTGTGTTGACAAAAGCGGGTGTTCCCGCAAGTGGCACACCGTCAACAACGTAAAGTGGGTCATTGCTCGCTCTAAATGAGCGACGACCGCGCACGCGGATTGTTGGAACAGAACCTGGCTTACTGCCCGACTGCGCCACGTCCACACCTGCAACACGGCCTTGAAGGGCTTGCGCGACGTTTGTTACGGGCATTTCTGTCAACTGACGAGAGTTTAAGGATGAAATCGCGCCCGTCGTTTGGCTTTTTTTCTGTGTACCGTAACCAATAACGACCACTTCGTTCAATGAACTGCCTTCCGATAGTTCAATTTTTAAACTTGATTGACCATTGATAGCTACGTCTAACGAATTGTAGCCAACGAATGACACAACCAAAGTCGCTTTTTCGGACGAGGCTTTGATTTGGAATTTACCGTCAATATCGGTAATCGCACCCGTTGTTGTGCCTTTTTCGACGACACTCGCGCCAACTAGAGGCTCACCTTTCGCATCCGTTACCGTTCCCGATACCGCAAAAGCGATGGTTTTAACAGTTGGATACAAAGGGGTTTCGCTTGGAAAAGCCTGTGTAATGCCCAAAAGTGATAAGAAAAGAACTTGTACAAGTAGTATTCGACGCATTTTTTATAACTAAGATTTGTAGGTGAGGAAGATATTATTTTGTAGTTTGACGCTTTCGGCCTTTTCTCACCCTTAACGACCTTTGTATAAAAATTGACAGGCTACCTTACTGCGTGCAAAACTTTGCAGAGTTTTTTTACAGGTAAAATATTTGGGGTAAATTTTGATTGTTGAAAAAAAGGGACCTCAGTATCTTGAGGTTACGAATGCCCGCCCGTGGCGCGAGCTTAAGGTCGCGCTACTATTTTAGTGTATTAACCAATAATTATAGTTATGGATAGACAAAAGTGGAAGTTCAAAATTCAGGCTCTTTTAAAGACAATGTGTCGGATATGCAAATCATTGAAGGTGTGGCGATTTCAGGGTGGAAACGTGTAGATGCCAAGGGGCATTTGACGATTGTGGTGTCGTTCCGCGATTTTATTATTTCACGAGCAAACGTCAACGAGCGCGTTGAAGAAACGAAGGACAAAGACGGCAAGGTAACAGGTCGAAAATATTACTATCAGCCCGTTATTGAATACAATTATCAAGGCCGCGCAAATGTAAAAAGTTACAAAGGCGACGACCTTAGAAACATCGGTTTGTCGGGTTCATCATCATGGAAAGGACAGGAATCAAGTTCTTCAAAAGAAGCGAGTGTCCAAACATCGTTGTAAAATTTCAATTCACAAAGGTTAATTACCTTATCATTTCGGATTCTCTTGATTCGAGTACCTTTAAAAGCACCTCTTTCTCTTTTGCTCTACCAATTATCATGTCTTAATAATTAAAAAAACGTTATTACTTGCTGAAACCGTTGTAAAAATACTACTTTCAGCAAGTAATAGCATAAAAAAGGGTTTATTTTTCAAGAAAAATGTAAAATCGCTCTTTTTTCTCACTCATGAAAAAAAACAAAAAAAGCATCCCGATGCTTGTCGAGATGCTTTTTAAAAAGACCACTATAACCTAAGTCATGGCACACAAATAAAATATCACTTCACACCAAGTTCACAGAGAACACAGAGTCTCATAAATGCTTGATTATCAATACTCTGTGTTCTCTGTGAACTCTGTGTTCTCTGTGTGAAATATGCTTTTATTTTTCCTGTGTGCCTAATCAATGTTCCTATCAAAACCCATCAAAATTAGCCAATAAATAATTTTGCAAAGGTAAAGCCGCGAGCTTCCCTGTTCCATACAGCAATTTCACGTATTTAACAAACGCTTCACGTTCTAAATCCAACAAACGGGCTTGGCGTTGCAACACCAATTCTTGCATCCGCAGCAGAACAATCGGCGAACTGCCTTGTATTTGCGCGTAGTGGTCGAGGGCGTACAAAGTTTGATTGTCATTAATTTGTTGGGTCACCAAATCGTATTCTCTCAAGATGATTTCTAACTCATTTTGCGCGCTAAACAATTGTAAATCAAGGCTTTCGCGGATGTCTTCACGTTTATTTTTTTCTTCCAATTGCTTAAAAGATAATTTTTTCAACATTGTTTTTGACGAGCCGCGATACGGCACAACGAAGCCCAAACCGATGGAAAATTCCGTTTGTATCGCATTAGTTGGCCGTGCGCCGTATTTCATTTGTGCATAATCAATAAATTTTTTCGTACTCGCTTTTTCGAGGTCATAATTGGCTTGTGCGAGATTTATTTTGGCTTCTTGCTGAGTTAACAACGCGTTATTTGTTCCAATTTTAGGCAAATTGGCGACAAAATCGCGCATTTTACTGAGGGGTATCCAATTTGTTGTGTCGAGCAAAACGGCGTCTTTTGATTCTAATAAACGTTGCGAAAATTGCTGCATGACCCTAATTGCCCCTTCTGTATCGGCTATTTTTTGTTGGTATTGATAGACATTTTCCTCCGCTTTTATCAAATCTTCGATGTCGAAATTGGTGGATAATTTGGCCATTTTTTGGTAAACGTCGCGTTTATCCTTGAAAACCAGATAAATTTTTTGGTACAAATTCAACGCTTTCAAAGCCGCCCGATAGTCAATCAACAAGGCATAACGGTCGAGCAAAACGTCTTGAAACAGCACATTTTTATCGGCTTCTTCGACACTAATATTGGCTTGTTGCCACTTTTCTTCCTGTTTCATTTCTACCCAACCGTTAAAGCTGACACGGGTTTGGAACTGTTGCCGTTGCAATTGAAAACGGTCAGTTTCGGTTTGCGCGTTTATTTTTTCGACAAAAGGCAATTTATAAGTCGTTGATTTTAAAGTATTTATAAAACCGTCTTGCCTTAAAACAGTCGTTTTCGTTTTAGCCGTCGCCAAAAAAACGGTCGTTGGCGTCTGACCAAAACTCGGCGTTTTTGAAAAAATAAACAGTAGGAAAAGGAATGATTTGGAACAAAATGATTTGAACATAATAGCGGTGAATATTTTTTATATTACGCGTATTACTGCGTAATATTGGTAAGTCTGTATGTACGGCATTGACAAGGTTTGATAACAAAATATTTGGAGAACTATTGAGAATGTCTTTAAAATAGAAAAATGATACTGATTTTAGCTTATTCACGGCGGCGTAGCTGCCAAATATCGGTAATATTCAACCTACTTATCGCTTTTTTATGCGGTGTAACCGCAAAACAAGCGGTTTTGCGGTTACACCGCAGGTGAATTGTGCTTATGTGTTTTGTTCTACCAAAATTTTGCAGCTACGCCGCAACTTGACATCGTAAAACTGATATTATAGTCCTAATTCCTAATTTCCATCTCGCCTTGCTTTGCCGTCGGATTCGTTAAAAAAGTCAACAAACTTTGGTACAAATCCTTTGGTTTGTTCAATAAAAACAAGACAACGGCCTCTTTTTGCAAAAATTGATTGACCTTTGGAATCGCAATCAAAACCTCTCGACCATAGGTTTTTACCTCGGGAATTTTCCGCAAACGCTCTGGAATTTCGACAATGCGGTAGCCCAAACCCGTTATTTTGCCGCGACACATTTCCGTCGGATGCAAACTTGATACAACATTTAGCGAATCACCAACTTTCACCTGCACCACCAAACTCTCATGCACATAGCCTACGACAAGGTTCGGTGACTGCTCATAAAACGAAATCAAAGTGTTGAAAGAAGCAATATTTTCACCCTCTTTACAAGGAACAAACCCGACAAGGCCATCAGTAGGCGCGTTGATTGTCAGTTTTTTTTGCTCATTATTGAAGAAATTTTGCTGATTTTTAAGCCGTTTTATCTCCTCTTGCATCGGATTTGCGGCTTTCAATTCATGTTCAAAATGGGCAATTTCGACATCCAAAGGCTGCACAACGAGGCGTAATTCGTCTTTCAACGCATTGATTTTTAAGGTATTAGGATTGTTTATCGCCACCGATTCTGATATTTTAATGCTACTCAAATCTTTAACCAACAAACCGTTTAAGGCTATTTCTGCTTCAATCCCTTGAATGCGGCTTTGAATGTCCGTCACTTTGCCCATCCGCAGGGCTTTCAAACGGTTGATATTCGACTGCAATTCGGCGCGGTTGATGTGGTTTTGAGCCTCCAATTCTGAAATATTATGCACCACATCGCTGATTTTCAAATCCAATTCCGTCCGCGTAACTTCCATCAACACATCGCCTTTTTTGACAAATTGCCCTTGCGTCACGGCAATCCGATTGACCGCAACGGCGTGTTCGAGCGTGATTTGCGTTTCTTTATTTTCCGCAAAACCGTAAAACGTGTCCGCTTGATGGCTAAAACTTTGGCTGATTTTCACGATACCATAAATCAAGGCGGGAAAAATCAACCAATAAAGGATATTTATTTTTTTCATAAGACCATTTCAACGATTTCAAATAAGTCTTAGGAAGATTCCTTCAATCTTCCTAAGACTTGTGCTTCGATTCAAAATAAATTGAGCAGAATCTTAGGAAGATTGAAGGAATCTTCCTAAGATATATAAATTCTAGTAACTTCATGCAATCCGAAAATTTTTTATTCTTTTTCCGTATAAGCATCGTCAAAAGACAAACGGACTTCCTTTAAATCTTCCATTTTTTGCAGCGCGTCGGCGAGTTCAATGCCTTGCATTTCGTTTTTTAGCTTGATTTGATACTCATATTCAACACCATTCTTACGTTCATCATTGATATAAATTCTATATTTTTTCAACGCATAACTACTTGACATTGATTTGATTAATGCTTGAATTTTTGATAAATTAGACGACCCCTCAGTAATTATAAACCGCAAAGTACCGACCAAATTTTGCTGCTGACTGAACGGCGTCAAGCGCAATAAAATCACCACAAAACAAAAGAAAACCGTTCCGACAACGCCATTGATAAAGCTGTGAACGCCACACGCAATACCGACCGCCATCGTCGCAAAAACAAACGCCACATCGCGCGGGCTGCTTATCCGCATCCGAAAACGAATGATGGCCAAAGCCCCAAATATACCAAAACTACGCGCCAAACTGTCGCCAATTGACTGCATTATCGTCGTCGTGACGATGGACATCAACAATAAAGATTGAATAAAATGATCGGGCCGCGCAACTTCACGCGCCGTTTTTTCATACGTCAGAACCAGTAAAAGTGATAAACCAAGCGCCATCAAAGCGGCGAAAAATATCAGTGAGACGGGCGTGTTTTGGGCATTGTTGGAGAGAGAAGATAAATCAAACATACATTTTTGAATCGTGATAATGGATTAAAGAAATTCTCCAAGGGTTAACAACCCTTGGAGAATTATTACTTATTGTATAATTACTTTTTTAGTAATATTTCCGACCTTGAATAAATACAAGCCCGACTGCCAATTCTGAGTATCCATACGCATTTCTGCTTGAATTGTTGCTTTGTAAATCACTTGTCCTAAGGCATTAAAAACGCTTAAATCGGTATTTTTCGTAGAATTTAATAAAACAGTGACCCCCTCAGTATTCGCAGGATTTGGAAAGATTTTAACGTCATTTTCCGTCAAAATATCGGCCACCGCGTTCGTTCCTGTATTGTTATTCGCATTAAAAGTAGGCGTTTGAATGACGAAATTTCCTGTTCCATTCGGGCGTCTTGCGTAGCCAAAATCAGCGCGTTGTGCGCCAAAAATAACTTCGTCAATGAGCGTTAAATCACTTTTTGACAGATAAAGAGCCTCGCCCGAACCACTCAATTTGAAATTAGCGTGAAGATGCGCCGCCGTATTTTGACTGCTGTCTTCATCGGCCCAAACTATCAAATAACCGTTCGCAGGAATCGTTGTGCCTGTCGGAATTTTCCATTTATTCAAGTTTGTCGCGTCGTCGCTGATGAACCACCCGCCAACGTTTACCGCCGTAGCTGTTTTGTTAAACAACTCAATCCAGTCGTCGTATTGCCCATTATTGTCGGTTGCGGTCTTCGTATTTGACGCCATAAGTTCATTAATCGCAACATCACCCGCTAAAACGTAGGCTTTAATTCGATGAAACTCATGCTCGGCGCGTTCGGGTGAAAAAATTCCTGCGTTGTCATTTTCTGCCCAAATGTAATACTCAATAATGGGGTTAATGAGCTTCAAACCATAACCAAAAACGCCGTCATTTGCCGCCCCGTCTTTGTGCAAACCATCGTCAAACATCACGACTCTTTTGAATGCGTCAGTCGCATTTAAGCGATAACCGATTAAAACGCCGTTCGCCACATTACCCGTTACTTTTGCCGTAATCCACGTAGAATCATTGAGTTTTGCATTAAGAGTTGTCGCAATATTTGAAATAACAGGCGGTACAGCCGTCATCACCGCAAGCGTATCAAGGTACTTTATTTTATTGGTCATCAAACTCACAATACCTGCCACAGTACCGCCGCCCGGCCCACCTGCACCGCCCGTTCCACTGTAATAAAGGTTGGATTTGAATTGAGCATAGGTGTAAAATTTATTGACATCTTGCTGTACTGCGAAGTCAATTAATTGCTGCATTTGAAGGCCACGCGTGAGGTATTTTCCAGATTTGAAAGCCTCCTTCGCCATCGTGCGAATGTGTGCAATATACATTTTTCGGAAACGCGGATTGTTCGTAAACAGCTTGGCAATCAAGGGTTTAGCGGCATTTGTTTCGTGCAAAAACGGGTTCAATTTGGCCAAACTCATCGAGTCTGTAGCTGCACCGCCGCCTACATTTGTAAACGAGCCAAACGACATATTCACATCCCAAATAATGGGGCTAAACTTGCGGTTGTCGTCGCGCCAGAGGTAGTAATTTTGGGTAAAACCACCCGTATAACTGTCCAAATTGACAAAAAGGATGTTAAAAGCGTGCATCCACAAAGCACGGTCAACGTCCAAAACCTTCTCAATTTCGGCAGGTTTGTTGTTCAACGTGTCAATTAAATGCACCAATTCTTTCCAACCATAAGTAGAATTTACTTCATACGACCGTTGATACGATGTTGAATCCAAACCTGAATAAACCAACGATGGACTGCCGCCCGACATCACAGGCGCATTGCCTTTGACGAAGGTATTATTGCCCGATTCCGAGAAAAAATGCCGCCGTCCGAAACTCTTTGTAACGGCTTCGGTATTCGTATAAAGCCCTTGCAACGTATCGTTAACCCAGACATTTGCAAAATTGGCACGGGGCAAATCGGCGTAAGATTGCATCAATTCATAGCTTAACACTTCGCGCATAAAAGACGGGTCAGCAAAAACATTAGACAATTTTATATCTTTATAACCTTGATAATCTTGATTTTTTACATTATCCAATTCTATATGAAACGGATTTTTCTTGTTCGTAGCCCTAAAGGACGAGTTGCCTTTGAACTTCGCCCCGACCGAATCGAAGGTAATACCATTGATAACCACGCGCCGCGCAATTGCGTAAGGTTCGGTTGCCAAAGCCGCGTTTGTGTTGAGGATTGTCCGCCAATTTGGTTGCGTAAAATACAAGCGAATCTCTTGAATTCGGGAAGAATCATAGAAATCTTGACCAAAAATGGCCGACATACTGAGGGGTACAAAAAATAGGAGTAGTAAAAATTTTTTGAACATGAAACTGATTTTTGAATAATGAATGACGTATTTAGTTAGTTTTCCGTGACCGTTCGTCTTTGCTAGTACAGCACATTGACCAAGACGGTTGCTGAATGTTTAATTTTAATACAAGAGTACCCACTTTATTTTAAAAAAATCGTGTTTTGACACTTATTTTCGGAAAAACTTGCTGTTTTTAAGCATGAATGCGGCCAATCTCCCATTTTTAGCGGTAAAGAAGTAAGACTGTTTTAAGCAGTTAAACGCTGCCTTCTAGTTTTTGCAAAATACTGAGGGGGTATTGCGGATTATCATGTCCGTTCCTTCGCCCAAAGCCGAGCCGTTTAAAGTTTGGTTGGCGCAAGTTGGCAAGCAACAAATTGATGAAATGGATAACCCCGAATTGGGTGTTGAGCGCATCAGAACGATTTATAAATCCAAAGGATATGCAGATGAATGGATTGAAACGCGCTTAAAAACCATTGATATTCGGAAACAATTGACCGATGAATGGCAACAACGAGGCGTAAAAGAAGGGCAAGAATACGTAAAAATACTGAGGGGCCTTTACGGCAAAATATCCGTTTTCCAAGTGTCCATTTCTTTTGTGGCACTGTTAAAATTAATGCCGATACCGACTTTTATGCGACCATCAGCAGCGTAAGAGGCCGCGTATTTTCTGCTAATAATTTGATTAAAAGCGGTTGTAGCGTCGCTGTTAATTTTAAATTCTAAAAAGTAAACGTGCGTCGGTGTTTCGACGATGGAATCAGCGCGGCCTTTTGATGTATGCACTTCACTTTGAATGTATAAACCTAGGCATTTGAATAATATATGAATCAAACCGTGGTAAAAACCTTCCACTTGTTGTTGGGTTTTATGGGTGTAAACGTCGAAAGTTAAGCCGCCGAAAAGAGCCGTTAAGACGTTTTCAGCAGCCTCTAAATCGGCATTCATAAACGCTTTTTTCAAATGTCGTACCGTCACACCACCACCGCCCGTCGTATAACCCATGTCATCTATCAGAAATGTGTACATAGCGCGGCGCACTTCATAATTCGGATACGACAATATCAATTCGCCTCTATCTCGTTTTTCTTTTATCGTCAAATAACCCGCTTGAAAAAGGAGAGAGGTCAACTCTAAATTATCCAAATTGTATTTGTTCAAAAACGAAATATCCACTTCCACCGTTTCGAGATGAAAATAGGTTTGTTCGAGCATCATTTTGGTAATGAAAGTGGGCGTTCCTGTTTCAAACCAATACTCTTGAAAGTCTTGGCTGTCCAAAAACAATAAAATTCCGAACGGATTATATAAGCGCGTTTTACCATCCCAACTGTAACCATTGTACCACAAACGAATTTCGTCTAGCAATTCCTGCCGCGAATACTGCGGATGAACGGGGCCAATTGCGTCAATATAGTCCCCAAAATAATGTTCCAATTCCTGTTGCGTGTAGCCCAACATCATCGCATAATGCGGGTGCATCGTGAGGTCTTTGAGGTTGTTCAATTTAGAAAACAACGACACTTTTGTAAATTTGGAAATACCCGTGATGAACAGCAGCCTAATGTAAGGGTCGGCGTCTTTCAATGCCCCATAAAACAAGCCTAAAATCTCTTGATTCGCCTTCGCTTCGGGAATTTTGTGAAATTCCATATAGTCCAAAATCGGTTTGTCATATTCATCAATCAGAATAACGACGGGGCCGTGTTTGTCGTAAATTTGCTTTATTAAATCTTTAAATAATGCCTTAATACTTGATTTAGAAGATGCAACAAAGTCATATTCTTTATATATTTCCAATAGAGCCTGCGTAATGCCTTCTTCTAAGCCTGCGCGTTCGTAATCCACCGACGTAAACGAGAGGTGAATGACGGGATGTTTTGCCGACCAATCCCAATTATTCTCTATCCATAAGCCTTCAAAAAGGTCTTTTCTGCCCAAAAATAGTTCTTGCAAAGTAGATAACAAAAGTGACTTCCCAAAGCGACGAGGCCGCGATAGAAAGTACATTTTTCCGCTTGTGCAGAAGTCGTGTATATATTTTGTTTTATCAACATATATACAATTATCTTTACGTAAGTCGCTAAAAGATTGCCGACTTGTTGGTAATATTTTCTTTTTCATGCGACAAATATAGGCGATATTCAATAATTTAAGCCTAAAAATGAGAATTTTACTGAGGGGGTAAGTTTTGTTCCTTACTCAAAAGTCCATCTGCCAACTCAACACAGGCACGAGGCTGCTTTGTACAAAATCAACCCATTGACTCGTCGTCGGGTCGTAGGTGCGACGCGTGCCGTCAATGTTTTTCATCAAGGCCACATTTTGAATGTCTAATGCTACGGTTGAGGCCGATTTTGACCCATTTCGACGATAAGCGAGGCGCAAATCGGGTCTAAAATAAGTACGTGTATCAAGGCTGTACGGCTTGGTTTCGTCCAAAGTTGGAATGCGCGAATAGCCTTCTTGGTTGGTTGCCAAAGGTGAAATCGGTTGTCCACCGTTGAAAATGAGCTTGCCGCCGAGCTGAAAAACACCTTTTTCACCCACATTCCACTCTCTCCCACCAATGAAAGCGGCTGAAAATTTAGAGTTGTATTGCGTCGAATACGTTTTGCCGTTCAAAGGCTGATAAGTAGAGTTAAAAAAGGAGGTGTTGAGGATAAAAAACGTCCCGCGTTGAAAGATTTTTTCAAGCGTCAAATCAATGCCGTAGTTCTGTCCTGTTCCTTCCGAAACGAGTTTTCTGTTTGCAAAACCCTGTAAATCATTGATATACGCATACGTTGAATTTATATCGGCACTCACAGGCACGTTCAACAAGCGTTGATAGTACCCCTCAGTATGGAAGCGAAAATTGTCGCCAAAAAGCACGTCATAAGCTGCAATAAAATGGTGCGCTTTCATCGGTTTTAAATCTCGATTATTGATTTGCAAAGCCGACGACGCCAAATTGATATTGTAATAAACACCAATCGGCAACACCTTCCCGTGCAAGCCATAACCGAAGCTAAACGTTTGATTATCAGCTAGTTGATACTGTAAACCCAAACGTGGTTCAACGCTTGACGTATTATTCAAAGCAAAATACAATGCGTGAATGCCCCCATTTATCGTTAATTTTGGTGTTGCCCGATAACGAATTTGCGCGTAAGGTTGCACCAAATAAGACCCCTCAGTACCGAGCGTATTTACGTCCAAAAAATGACTGCTTTTGAATTGTTGAATCAAACTACTTTCCAAATTATAGAACAAACGACTGGCCGTAAAACCTGTTTTCAACGACGTTTTAGCAGACAATTTTCGGCTATAAAAACTCGCCAAAGACAGCCTTCCTTCGTTAAAATTTTCGCTCAAAACGCGGTTGTATTTGCCACCGACGCCTGTAATTGTGTCTTCATCATTGGTAATTTTTTGGTTCATTACCGCCAATGTTGTTTTTATAAAAGATTGATTGTCAATGAGTATTGAGTTCGTTACGCCAACTGCACCCATGTTTGTTACAAAATTGTATTGCTCGCGGTCGTCATACGTTTTGAGCGTATCATTGATTTTCCCTAGTTCTCGACTCAATCCCGCCATGCCCCACATTGTCCAAATAACTTTCTTATTTTTTGACGGAACGTATAAATTAAAACTCACATCTTGAAACGTGTTGTCAATCCGTTTGCCGACCAAATGAACGCCTAAATTGTTCAAAATCCCCAAAGTCGAATAACGGTAATTTATCAAGTACGACGCGCCATTTCCGCCCCCTGCGGGGGTTCGGGGGCTGAGGGGGCCTTCTGTCGAAAAATCCAAGCCCAACAAGCCCGCTTTTGCCGTGTATTCGCGTTTTTCGGTGTTGCCTTTTCTAAATTTCATGTCAAAAACGCCCGACAACGCGTTGCCATATTCCGCAGGAAACGCACCGCTTGAAAAGTCGGATGTGCCGAGCATCGAAGTCGAAAAAATCGTAATGCCACCGCCCGAACTGCCTTTCCGCGCAAAGTGATTTGGGTTCGGAATGTCAATGCCTTCCAATCGCCACAGCAAGCCAAAACCCGCATTGCCGCGCACAACAATATCGCTACGGCTGTCGCGTGAAGGTTGTACGCCCGAAAACGCCATCGCCATACGTCCAGGGTCGTTTGCAGAGGCGGCAAAACGCTGCGTTTGTTCGGCAGTAAACGACCGTGCGGAGACGATACTTAACTCATTGACGGCTTCACTACCCGTTTTTTTTGCCGTCACAACAACCGCTTGCGTCATAACGGCGGACTCGACGAGTTCAACCGTCAATTCCAATTCTTTGGCCGAATTTAGAATCACGTTATCGCTCAAAAACGATTCGTAACCAACAAAACTCACTTCAATTTTATGCCGTCCGACGGGTACTTTCCCCATCCGAAAAATCCCATTTTCGTCCGTCAAAGCACCCATAAGTGGTTGAATATCAACAACTTTTATGGTTGCGCCAATCAATGGCTGTTGGCTTGTTTTGTCTAAAACAATGCCTTTAATGCTTTGAAAAGATTGGGCGGTTAATGCGTTTGCATAGTGGATTGAGAGAAACATAAACGCGATGCGGATGGCTTTATTCATTGTCTTAAATTTAAATATTAAGTTGAAATTAAAGGATAAAAATAGCTTTAAATGAGTGAAATACTGAGGGGGTAACTATTTCCACTTTGAAATTTCAAGTTGCGGCGTAGCTGCAAAATATCGGTAACATAAGCCACACAAGCCTAGTTTTATGTGCGGTGTAACCGCAAAACCGCCTGTTTTGCGGCCACACCCCATAAAAAGAATAGTAGGTAAATTTAAAATATTACCGAGATTTTGCAGCTACGCCGCAATGCGATAATTAAGCGATAATACAGAAAAAAATTAGTGTTTTGAAAAATTGGACG
Organism: Saprospiraceae bacterium; assembly: GCA_043720935.1. Taxonomy (GTDB): domain Bacteria; phylum Bacteroidota; class Bacteroidia; order Chitinophagales; family Saprospiraceae; genus JAAFJT01. The sequence continues at coordinate 2,345 of JAYSRS010000155.1, read as the reverse complement.
ACATTAAAATGGGCATTAAAATCTAAATATTGAAGTGTTTTGGAAAACTGGACGGTCAATTTTGATGGTAAAATAGGGGGTTAAAAAACGTTGACGTTGATGATACAAAGGTGCAGATGCAACGCCTCCGCAACCACCTTTTTTCCTTCCTATCTCCGACAATTTCAAAATAGTTTTCTCGAAAAATGCGAAAAACAAAAATTTAAAACAACATTTCCCCGTTGAACGGGAAAGAATAATTTACCTTTCCCGCTTAACGGGAAAAAATAAAAAAATGAATCCACAAGACATTCAAAAACAACTGTTTACGCGCATCGAAGAGAAAATTCAGCCGCGCAAATTATCGGCTGAATTAGGGCAATTATTGTCTATCGCGCCGAGTGCCGTTTATCGCCGTTTGTCGGGCGAAACGCTGATTAGTTTTGAGCAATTGCTGTTACTAATTGAGCATTACGGCATTCCCTTCGGGCAATTGACGAACCCGTTAGCTGTCAGTTTTGAGTTGCCGACGATTCTGACGCCGCCTAAAAAATTGGTGGATTTTCTGACGATATTGGAAAAGGATTTAATAGAATTGAAGAAGGATTCGACGAGTAAAATCCGTTTTGCAGCCTTGGAAGTGCCGCTTTTTTACTATTTATCGTTTCCACAATTGGCCGCTTTTAAGTTTTTTATGTGGCGGCGAACCTTGTTACAATCCAAAAATCCTGCGCTTACAAAGTTTACATTTAGTGAATATCTCCATGACTCGCCGCTTCAATTACAGTTGAAGAATATGGTTAATTTATATACTCAAATTGAGAGCGAAGAAGTGTGGAATACAAATATGTTTGACATTACGCTCAATCAGATTCAATATGCCCTAAACGCGGGTTTGTTTGAAGACCCAAATGACGCTAAAACATTGATGGACAGCAGTAAACAATTGATAGAATATTTTAAAACCATCGTTGAGCGCGGCCAAAAAGGGAGTAATAAAAACGATGCGCCAATTAGTGTGCGCTACAACGAATTGTTCCAAAACGGGATGTATATTTTAACCGAAACAGCGTCTAAACGCTTGATTTACAATGCTTTCGATGTGCCAAATTTTATGGTATCGTCGAATACGGAGATGTATAAAGTGGGTTTGAGTTTTTTCAATCGAATGAACGCTTTTTCGCTCGATATTATGGGGGCAAATGAGGTCAATCGCCACCGTTTTTTTGGTCGTTTGAATCGAAAAATTGAGATTTTTGAGAAGGAATTGTGGGGTTGATACCCCCTCTGTATTTAGGCTAATATTGCTGATTTTTACGTGTTTTACTTATTCTACGTAGGGATAAATTGTCCCTACGTAGAAATTTAATCACCTATTTCGTTGGGTTTGTCTGCCGTTTTAAGTCCTAAAAAATTATCACTCGTTACGACACTTTTACCTGTTTTTGCTTCTAATTCTTTTCGGGCATTGCGTGCTACCGCTCCACCCGTTTTACTTGCCGTAGCATTTTCATAAAAGCCTTTTGCTTCATCTGTTTCTGCAATTTGGCGCGTTGAAAGCTCTGCCAAAGCAGTAAAAATCAACTCTCCTTCGTTCATGTGGTCACGAAGATTTTGAGAAGCTAAACCTTTAAGATCTTTGTGCTTTTTGACCGTTAGACCTGTCCATTCTTGATGAATAATATTGGTCAATGCTGCAAATTCATCACTTTTTTCTACACCATTTTCTTTCCAATAATCCGTCAATTTATTCCGTGTTTCCTGTCCTGTCATGCGTTGTTGAATCCATTTTTCACTCCGTCCAAGTTTCTGCCAGTTTTCTCTAACGCGGTCAAGCCCCAAAGAAGGGTCGTTGTTCTCTTGCATCCGTTCATAGCCCACTTTGGCCAACCACTGTTTAAAAGGCTCGGCTTTAGGTGACGGAATAGACTGAATAAGACGTAAAATATGCTCAACATTGCCTCCTAATGTTTTCCGCTTTTTACCAATTTCTGTTTCCATATCTACCTGGGGACAATTTGTCCCCAGGTAGATACCTAAATCAGCATCACGTTTACGCAATTTTTTAAGATAGTCAGTCGGATTTTTTGAATCTGTCAACGCTTCGACAATATCCACAACAGAAAAATACCATATTTCAGTCGCATCATCATAAAATCGGCGAATGCGCTTGTTCTCAAACAATTTAATACTATTCATTTTTTATTTTATTTTATCAATCAAAAATAATTACTATAATTTTGCCATTAGCAGCCTTCAATTTTAATTTAAGTTGTAGTTATTAAAATGCTCCTAATCTGTTGATACTCAACTTTATATGTTGAGTATTTTCTGCAAAAGGTCATCCATTTGTTTTTCTTTAACGA
>JAYSRS010000154.1:0-5728 GCA_043720935.1 Saprospiraceae bacterium | reverse complement strand
AACCACTAACCATTATTTAATACCATCTTGGTGTGATTGCTTTTACATTGTTCGTTTCATCACACTCTTGTCTTAGCGTGTCAAACGCATCAAGTTGTAACAAAATAACACCATAAAAGCTAATGCGTTTTTTCAAAGACAACTTAATCCGTTCCGTATAAACTTCATTAGGCGTCAGCCAACCTTTTGTTTCTTTCAAACCTTGTGTTAGGTAAATGCCGTCAACGAAAATTGCCCCGCGTGTCATGCGACTTGTTCCCGAAAAATAGAAATGCACGGCTACATTGTCCTCTTTTGAACCCTTTCTACCAAAAATTGGCGCGGCAAACGTCCCTTTATTGACGATTGAGAACTCAACTTCGATGTATCTATCGGTCATTTTAATGATTTTAACGGTGTCAAAAGCCAAGTCAATACATGAATCAGCAAGTATTTTTGAGCCATTTTTGGTCAAAATACTGAGGGGGGGTATTTCATTTATTTTAGAATTTTTGAACGCCGTTAGCGGCATTTTAGCAGATATAAATAAGCTAAAAAAAGCAAATATCAAACAGTTTTTTACAAACATAATCTCGATTTTATGAAGAAGAATAAGTGGATAAAAAAAAACTCTGTGTCCTCTGCGAACTCCGTGTGAACCCAAAACAAAAAAGGCAAAAAGCATACCCGAACAAACGGTATCAGCTTCTTGCCCTGAATAGATATAAGAGGATGTAATAAGGTGTTCAAGGCAAGTTTTAGGCGTCATCGCCGCCGATACTGACGGGCCGATTGATGCTTTCTTGCAATGAAATAAACGTTTCGGTGCGTTGAATACCGCTAATTTTTTGAATTTTATCGTGCAGCACTTCTTTTAAATGGGCCGTGTCGCGGCAAATAATTTTTGCAAAAATACTGTAAATGCCCGTCGTGTAATGCGCCGCAACGACTTCGGGAATCGCTTTTAATTGATTCGAGACTTCATCGTAGAGTGAACTTTTATCCAAATAAATACCCAAAAACGCGCTGATATCGTAGCCTAATTTGGTATAATCAATGGACAAAGTTGCGCCCGTCACGATGCCTAATTGCTCCAATTTATTCATCCGAACGTGTACCGTTCCACCCGATACATGAATGCTTTTTGCAATGTCTGTGTAAGGCGTTTTGGCGTTTCGCATCAGAATAGCGAGTATCTGTTTGTCCACGTCGTCGAGTTCTAATATTTTACTCATTGGTTTAGATTTTTGATGTACAGGGAGGCACTGTTACTTAAAGTCTGCTTGCACATATTTTTAATAATTTTTAATAAAAGACTTTACTGAATGCGTAATTCACAACAAAGCTAAGACTATTTTTCATTTTTCTGCATTTTTGATAAATAATTTTGGTTTTACTTGCTTTATGGCGAACGTTCGGGGAACTTTTGAAGTTCCCCGAACGTTAAAATCTCGCACAAACACATACAGACAGATAAGGCTTCCGTGCATACGTGCAGGAAGCCTTATGGGTGTATTTTACCAAGAAATTGAGCTTATAGCCAACCCAACATTTGTACAAAATAAGTGCAGAAAAAAGGCAGCGCGACCCAAAAAAACTGGGGTGCTACTACTAAAAGTGCAATCATTACAACAGCCGAAATTGCGAAATATATAGCGTGCTTTTGGCTGAAATTAGTCATTTTTTCCATATCAAAAAAAAATTTATTTTTTAAAAGTTTCGCAAAAGTAAAACGACGAGCCGATTAAACAACCTTTAAAAGGAATTAAAAATTAAAAATTAAGAATTAAAGGTCTTAGCAACGAGAGAGCAGGCTATAAATCTAACTCACGTAACTTAGGCGCACGTAACCACGCGACGACAACCGTAACCAAAGTCATACCGCCGCCAAAAATGACCGACGGCACTAAGCCCATCAATCGGGCGGCTGCCCCAGATTCAAACGCGCCTAGCTCATTCGACGAGCCAATAAACAGCGAATTGACGGCTGAAACGCGGCCTCGCATCTCATTTGGCGTGAATAATTGAACAATTGTGGCACGAACGACCATACTGATTGTGTCAAAAAAGCCTGTTCCTGCGAGCATGAATAATGAAAAATAGAAATTTGTGGACACCGCAAACAGTATCGTACAAACACCAAAACCCGCGACGGCCATCAATAACAATTTTCCTGCATTTTTTTTGGGCGGATTGTAGGCCAAAATGCCCGCCATAACGACCGCACCGACGGCAGGTGCAGCGCGTAAAGCCCCAAAACCTTCTGGGCCAACGGCTAAAATGTCCTTTGCAAAGGCGGGCAACAAAGCCACTGCGCCACCAAACAAAACGGCGAACATATCCAAGGCCAAACCGCCTAAGATGACTTGATTTTTGAATACAAAGTCCAATCCTAGCTTGACAGATGTGAAAAATTCGTTCAGTTTACCCCCCTCAGTATTTTGGGCTTTTGCCCCTATTTCTACCTTTTCTTCGTGCCGACTAGCGATAGTTATAAAGAAAACAAGGCCAACAATGGCTAAAATCACGGCTGATAAATAGGACGACCACGCGCCGCCTGAAAAAGCGCACAACAAGCCGCCAATTGCAGGGCCACCGACTGCCGACAATTGCCAGCCCATCGAAGACCATGTAGCGGCATTCGTAAACAATTCAGTTGGAACGAGTTGAGCAGAAAATGAAGATTGGGCGGGGCCAAAAAATCCACGGACTAAACCAATTGCGCCGACAAGCAAATAAATCGCTGTAACAACTTGATTGTCAACGACATACGAAAATTTTGTACTTAATAAATATAAACCAAAAGCGCAAACCGCGTAAAGAAAAACGCAGGTCAAAATGATTTTTCGACGGTCGAAAATATCGGCAATGTAGCCGCCTAAAAGTGTCACAATAAGAAACGGTACAAACTCGGCAAGGCCAATAAGTCCCAACGAAAAGGCATTTTTAGTGATTTCATAAACTTGCCAACCGACGGCAGTCCCTAAAATATTAACGCCCAAAGTCATGCTTGTACGTGCAATGAAAAAATTGCGAAAATCACGAATTTTGAGGACTTCAAAAGCGGAGATATTTTGGTTTTGACTCATCATTAATATTTCTCGTTGCGCGTGATGTATTGGTCTTTTTCCTCATTTTCAGCTGTCCAATTTGTTTTGGCTACCCACGCCATGATAAGTCCGCCGACAATCATGCCTAAGCGAATCGCCAAACCAAGTCCCGCGCCGCCTTTGTCAATGAAGACTAAAAACGATAACTTAACGCCAACAAGGCTTAAAACCAAGGCCGACATGCCGAACAAAAACAGTAAAAAACCAACGATGGTTAAGATATTTTTTTTCATTTTCTTACGATGATTAAATAATGATAGATAATTATTGAATTACTAAATATTTGATTACTAAAGGTTTATCTAGTTTTGTCGTAGTTTTGTCATTCAGAAAGAATCCCTATTTTGTATGGTTCTTCTCGTACACAAAAAAAGAGATTCCTTCTGAATGACAGAAAAAGCCCTCTCAGTATAAAAGCCATTTTCAAGTAAAAAAGCCCTCAATAACCTCTGCGGCCTCTACAAACTCTGTGTGAAACCCAAAAATCTCAACGTGAAATCCAATCGGCGCAAAATTAGTTTGTAAAAGCCGAAAAAGGGCTATTAAATTTGTCCTTTCAAATAAAACTAAATAAATCTGAAAAGTCATGGTTCAAATAATTGAATGCCCACGCGACGCAATGCAAGGTTTGCCCGATTTCATTCCGACGGACGTAAAAGCGGCCTACATCAATCAATTACTAAAAGTCGGTTTTCATTCGCTCGATTTTGGCTCATTTGTTTCCGCAAAAGCGATTCCGCAAATGCGCGATACAGTGGACGTATTGTCAAAACTCGATTTGTCAAATACCGACACCAAACTCTTGACAATTGTCGCCAACGAACGCGGGGCGTCGGAAGCTGTTGAATTTCAAGAAATTACGTATTTAGGTTATCCATTTAGCGTCAGCGAAACCTTCCAATTGCGGAATACAAATGCCACGATTGCGGAATCGGTTGAGCGCGTTAAAGGCATTCAAGAATTGTGCATTAAGCGCAATAAGCAGCTTGTTTTATACATTTCAATGGGTTTTGGCAATCCTTACGGCGACGATTGGAACGCCGAAGTAGTGATGGATTGGGTAGAAAAACTGTCGGCTTTAGACATCAAAATTTTCTCTTTGTCTGATACCGTCGGCGTCTCAAATCCGCAAAGCATCAGTTATTTGTTTTCAAATTTGATTCCCGCTTATCCGCACCTAGATATCGGCGCGCATCTGCATACGCAACCGCACAATTGGCGCGAGAAAATTCATGCCGCCTACACCAATGGTTGCAGCCGTTTTGATGCTGCTATGAAAGGCTTTGGCGGCTGCCCGATGGCCAAAGATGATTTGACGGGGAACATGGCAACGGAGAATCTGGTGTCGTATTTTTCAGAAACGAATGTGCCATTAGGCATTGATTATCAACAGTTTATACAGTCATTGAGCCAAGCGAATGATGTTTTTCCACATTGATTAAAGAAAAAATACCCCCTCAGTATTTTAGGCAGAAAGATGGTTTTATTAAAATGCAATGCGATTTTATTGAGAAATAAATTTTACTTTTACATCAAATTAGGACTTTAAAAAGCAATCACTCGTTAAAAGCATTCATAAATATGGATTTTCAATTTGCAAAAGACTTTAAAAAACTAACAATTCAATGTCCGCCAAGTTATTACAAACCTCAGAACAAAGTCGTTTACCGATGGGTTTTTGATGACATAACTGACGAGAGAAACTTTCAACCTGTTTATTACAGAGACCCTAAACGGTCTTTAAAATTTTCAGATAAGGATAAATGTCAAAGTTTAGCATTGTCTTTCTTTGCAAGTGAAGAACAAGCAAAAGATAGATTTGATGAACTAAAAGATAAAATTGGCGTCAAAGCCTACGAAACACTTGGAACAATGCTAGCAGAAACAAATATAAACGAACATGATGGCGTGAACTCTGAACCCGAGAAAACGGGGCATTTCAGCCATCATCTTACTGTTGGGCATCAATATGAAACGCGATTTATCATCATTTCAAAACTATAACAAATGGAAAAATTAGAAGCATTTCCAATTTCGGATTTAGGTATAAAACTGAAACTTCAAGGTGATTTATTGTATCACGAAGGCCCGTTATTGTCTCATTTCGTCAATGAGGACAGTCCTAATGAGCATTATTTTTACAAATGGACAGATTGTAATAATGAATGTAATCGCTGGCTTATTTTTAGTGTTTCAGTAGAGAAATTGCACTTGTTTTTTGACGAAAAGATTAGTTTATTGCAATTAATCAAGCAAAATCCTTTTGTTTATTTGATTGATTTAGATAATGATTTGAATCAAAAAAACTTATTTTTCTGCCAAAAACAAAACATACCCGAAGATTATTTGCCTTCTGAAAATTCTTTTTTTAAACAAATTCAATACGAAAAATACGCTATGGAATTAAAACATAAATTAGAACATGAGGCAACAAAATTGTTAGATGAAAAATCTTTATTTGACATCGTTTTAAGAGAATTATCCCTATTAAAATCAAATCAAAAAGACCAAGACAAATTACTTCGCAATATTTGGAATAGCTTAGGAATGTGAAATAAATAAAAGCGTATTTTACGGGCTGTTTTTCGCTGCGCGAAAAAGACGCCCTTTAAAAGATTTTTTAAGGAGGCAGCTTGTTT
>JAYSRS010000153.1:0-17562 GCA_043720935.1 Saprospiraceae bacterium | reverse complement strand
TTTTCTAGTTTCTTTCTGAATGGCAAAAAAAAATCAGTGAAAACCAGTCGCATCAGTCCAATCAGTGGGCCATTTTTAGTTCGTCTTTTTATGCTTTTTTTCTTTTTCTAAATCGCGTTTAGCCTGTTTGTCAACGAGGCGCAAAGCAATGCTTTCGATGCCCGCGAGGGCTTCCGTCCGCATGAATTGTTCCAAAGTAATGACGTATTTTCCCGACTGATTGAAAAACGCATTCTGTTGAATATCAACGTCATACGTACGTGTTTGCCCCGAACCTGTGCCATGCCAAGTGCCTGTATTGTCGGCCAAATCCACGTTTATCAATTGTTGAGGCCGTTGCCCTTGGGGAAATTGCGTCGAAATTTGAGTGTAGATATTTTGAAACGCGTAATCTGTTCGGTGCTTTACTGTCAGAACAATGTCGTACAAAGCCATCGTGTCAGCGATGTCGAAAGCAAAATTCAGCGTGTCGCGGTGTTGCCATTGTGCATTCGGGCAAGGATATTCTTTCTCAAAAAGAACGGTCTCTTTTTTACAAGCCGTTGATAAACAAGCGATTATGAGCGCGGCGGCGGCGAGAGCAAGCGATTTGTTATTTTTCATAAATCAAAAAAATCCGACCGATTTTAGTGCAACGCTCGGAATGTAGGCGTAACGAATTTTTAAAAAAGAAATTTCATTGTCAGATAATTCTGTTTCATAACTGAATTTGAGGCGGCAAAAACGGCGACGCATCGCCCCCGCCTTTGATGATTTCGCGGACAATTGTGGATGAAATATGGGAGAATTGCGGTGGAGAAATCAGGAAAAACGTTTCAATGCCGTTGCCAACAATAAAATTCAGTTGAGAAATCGTTTTTTCGTAGTCAAAATCAGAGGCATTTCGAAGGCCCCTCAGTATCCAATCCGATTTTACCTTTCGGCAGTAGTCGGCGGTTAGTTTTTCAAAAGTATCTATTTCGACTTTAGGTTCGTTGGCAAACACATCTCGAATCCACGTCTGCCGTTGTTCCAAGGAAAACAGCGTGTTTTTCTGCGAATTGACGCCAATAGCGACGATAATTTTATCAAAAAGTGGCAAAGCACGTTGTACCAAATCAACGTGTCCTGCGGTTATCGGGTCAAAAGACCCGGGAAAAACGGCGATTTTCATAAGCGACAAGCATTAAAAATTGAGCCGCAAAAGTACACAACGTCGTCGAGGTTTCAAACCTCGACGACGTTTTACACGCTTCTCTCAAAAATTAATCCCCAAAATCACCTTCGCCGCGAACGGTGTGCCTGGCGTAAAATGCAATTCACTCACCGCTTCTTTTTCATTTTGCAAACGGCTTTCGGTATCGAATTGCGCTTCGTTCCATTTCACGTTTAGCAGATTTTCGACTGAAAAACCAATATTAAACCGTGTTTTCTTATAAAAAGTGGTCAAATCCACGACATTGTACCCCAAAGCCCTGACAGTATTCGCTTCATTCGCCGCCCGTTCGCCTACGTAACGATAACGCAACGACCCTTCGATTTTAGCCGCGTTGCCACAAGGAAAATGCGTCGTCAAACCGCCCGTTGAGGTCACATTTGGCGCAAGTGGAATTAAATTGTCGGTCGGTAAAATGTTGCCAAAACGCTTTTCCAAGAACCGTCCTTTCGACAGATTCACGTCTGCATCCACAAAAAGCCAATCCGTTAGCGTTGCCCGAACGCCTAGGTCAATGCCTACGCGACGGCTTGCCCCGTTGTTTTCAGTCGTCCCGTCGTCGCCGACAAACACCAATTCGTTGTCCAATTCCAAGCCCCAAACGACCGCCGAAATGAGCAATTTACTGAGGGGCCGCATTTGCAATCCAATCTCGCCACCCCAAGCATCGGGTAGTTTACTATTGCTTCGGTCTTGCACCACCGAACGCGCATCGTTTGAGTGAAAACCACGCCCAGCATTCAAAAATAATTTATAATTATTTGAAAATGAATAGGTTAAGTTCGCTTTTGGCGCAAGTTGGTACTGATTGTTTTTGCCTGTATAATTCTCGCGGTTCGCATCAGTCGGTAGATTATCGCGGACATCAAAGTATAAATAATTTAAACGTAAACCGATTTCAACGCGGAGTTTTGGCGTCAGTTCAAACTCATTTTTAGCGTAAAGATGACTCATCGTTTCATAAATCGTTGCCGAAGCCGTCGTCTCTGTTATCGTCCGTTTTGGGGCGAGGAACAAGCCGTTTTTGATGTCGTCTTGACGCAATCCTGCGCCGACAGTAAGTTTATTTTTATTATTTAAAACGACGTATTTTGCGTTAAAACCCAAAATCAAACGGTCGTCTTGTTGCTTAATCATATCGCCATTTATGGAATCGGCGGCGAAAAACGTAAAGTTTGAAAACAGATTAAAATTGTACTTTGATGCATAGATTTGCGCTTCAAATGATTGATTTTGAGCCACTTGCGTATAAGTCAGACTCGTGTTTTGCCGCGATGTGTTGCCGCCTTCGGTATTGTCAATTGCCCCAAAACGGCCAATCGAACCGTTTGCGACAGCCCGTTCTGGAATTTGACCCGAGGCATTCCAATCAGAATTAAAGTGGGACAAAAGGAGTTTCAGATTGCCGTTTTTACTGACCTCGAAATTGGTTTTTGACATCAGATTAAACCGCTTAAAATCTTGCGACGCGTCAAAATAAGACGGTGCAAAAATGTATTCTGACGCTACGTAAGACGAAATTTTACTATTTGTTGGCAATTGATACATCAAAAGACCCCGTGATACTGAGGGGGTACGTTGCGTCGGTACTGAACCAATTTGAAGTTGAAAAAGATTGTTGTCTAAGCGGTCGAGCGTTCGGAATTTGACCGCTCCTGCGGTCGTAAAATCGCCGTTTGCAGCATCGTAAGTGCCTTTGGCAATCTCCGTATTTTTCACTGTTTCTGGTATCAAAAAGTGCAAATCTAAGTAGCCTTGTCCGTGTCCGTGCGAAGGCATATTGACGGGAATACCATCAACCGAAGCCGACACGTCCGTTCCGTGGTCAACATCGAAACCGCGTAAAAATATCTGTTCGGCTTTACCGCCGCCCGCGTGTTGCGCCGTGACAAGGCCCGAGACGTTGCGGAGCAAATCTTGGGCAGAATTGATGGGTTTTAATTGAAAATCAAGGGCATTTAAAACGGTCGAACTTGCTGCCGATAAAGCACGGTCAGCCGTTACAACAATTTCAGGTAGGCTTAAAATGTTGATTTTCATAAAAATACGCATTGAGGTTATTTTGTCTCCCAAAATACTGAGGGGGTACGCTTTGCTTTGAAAACCGTCTTTTTCAACTGTTAATTGGTATTTTCCTTCGGGAATTTCGCTTAGGATAAACGTGCCGTCGGCCTTGGTTGTTGTCGTAAATTGGTTCACAACGACGCTTGCCGAAGCAATCGGCTCATTGGTTTGGTCGTCTAAAACGATGCCTTTGACGTAGCCAAATGGATGGGCAAAAGCCATATTTATGGCAAAAAATAGGAGTAGGAAAGTGTAGGCAATTTTCATAAAATCCATTTTTTGATTGATTAAAACTTTGTACGTTTTGATATACGAAGTTAACGCGCTTACGGATTTTTAGAGGTCATTTTTATACAGTTGCGCCAATTTTCTAGGCAAGGCAATCAGCGATTGACCGCCTTTTTCCTGTTCAATAAACAACTCGAATCGGTCTTCATAGTACCAATAAAATTTATCTGTTATCGGCACTTGGTCTTCTTCATAAAAACTACGCATCATTTTGTAGAACGAGACGATAAAATCTAAGGCCGTTGCCCCGTTTAGCGGATGCACAATCGCCGTTCCTTTTGACGGAATCGCCACGACGGCTCCGTATCGGCCAATCGAAAATTCGGCATTTCGCTCCAATTCGACGATAAAAGAGGCCGAAAAATCGCCACTCAAAAAGGTGTAAGCCTCAAATGTGTCGGCCCAAAGGATTTCGCCAATCTGAATGTCCTCGGCAGCGACGTTTTGACGGGCAATTTCAAACAATTCGGCTTCGGTTTTTTCCCATTCCACAATATCATTTTTTCTGATATATCGGAACGATTCGTCGGTATCTAACACCAAAAAAGTGGCCGTTTCGGGCAAGTCAATGCGATGCACTACTTCGTCAATTTTGTCCACGATGCTCGCGTGTCGCACCGTGTATTTAATCATCGGCTCGGCGTAATCAAAATCTTTGAAAATGTATTTGGCCTTGTGCGGGTCAACTTTCAGCCGCGCAAAGTGTTGACTTACAATGGTTTGCCATTCGCTCGGGTCTTCGGTTTTGCACCGCCGCGTCAGGTTATCGAGGTGACAAAGCATTTCCTCGTTCGGCTTATCGGCCTGTTTGATGGAAATGGTGCCATCTTTCACAGCAACAATTTCGCTAATCTGTTGCAGATACGCCACCGCATAATCGACAATCGTTTCATACTCTTTTTGCGTCACAATGCCTTCGTAATGCGCGGGCATCTTACGGTCAGAATTGTTATCTTTTTTTGAAAATAGTCCAAACATATTATGCCTTTTTTAATTGTTAATTTCATCCACGAATTACACGAATTTTCACTAATTTAGATACTATAAGTCCCGTTTTTCTGTTGGAAGATCGGTTGCACACGTAGCGACGGGAGACAGGGTTTTGTTTTTATTTTTTTGAAAATTTTACAAATTTTCAAAAAATAAAAACGAACCTTTTTTGGTTTTACTCTTGAAAATAGACGCGTTTTACGCGTTCTGAAATGCCCGTAAAAATTTCATAAGGGATTGAATTTAAAGCAGTTGCGAGGTCTTGAACGGGGACATTTTCGCCAAAAATCTCGACTTCATCACCTTCCACAACATTCGGAATATCCGTAATGTCAATCATCGTCATATCCATACAAACGCCGCCGACAATCGGGGCGCGTTGCCCGTGCAGACCGACTGAAAAGTGGCCATTTCCTGCCCCCCTCAGTAATCCGTCGGCGTAACCGATTGAAATTGTGGCAATAATGCTGTCTCTTTCCAACAATCCGCGCCTTGAATAGCCAATAGTTTCGGTTTTTGGGACGCGCCGAATCTGCGAAATCGTGGCTTTTAAGGTCTGAACGACTTGCAATTGCGGCTGAATTTCTGCACTGCCGTCCACGCCGTACAGCCCTATGCCGAGCCGCACCATGTCGAAACGGTATTCGGGAAACCGCACAATACCGCTTGAATTCAGTACGTGCCGCATCGGTTTATAGCCAATGCCTGCCGTAATTTTATCATACATTTCTAAAAAATGGCTGACTTGAAGCTCCGTAAAACCGTCGTGAATCGCCGCTTCACTCGCCGCTAAATGCGTGAAAATTGCGGCAACTTGAACATTTTTATTATCGTTCAAAATAGTGATAACACCTTGAATATCAATGAATTCAAAGCCCAAACGGTGCATTCCTGTATCTAATTTCAAATGAATTTTTGACAAAGAGACCCCCTCAGTATTCCTACTGAATGACAACGGATTTGGGCTGTCGGATGTCGGCAAAGCCTTATTCCCAGCCTGTTTTTTCAAGAAATTTGTATAATTTTCGAGCAGCCGCAAACTGTAAATTTCGGGTTCTAAATCATAGCGGCGCAAGGCGTCAAAACTGCTTTCTTCGGGATTCATCACCATAATCGGCAAGCGAATGCCTGCGTGTCGCAGCTCAATGCCTTCGTCTGCGTAGGCAACTGCAAGGTAATCGGCGTGATTGTATTCCAACAAACGGGCGACTTCATCTGAGCCGTTGCCATAAGCCGAAGCCTTTACCATCGCCATTATTTTTGGCACTGACGTTCGGGAAACTTTTAAAGTTTTCCGAACGTTTGCCGTGCTTGACGAGGCGTCAAATTGGGTATCTGGGATTTTTAATTCAGAATTTTTAATTTTTAATTCAGAAGAAGTACCCCTCAGTATATTTTTAAAAACCGATAAATTATGCGTCAACGCGTTCAGATTTATCTCCAAAACGGTTTTGTGATTTTTTTCTGACAAACGTTCGGCGATGCGCTCAAAAGTAAAGGGCCTTGCCCCTTTCAATAAAATTATTTGGTTCTGAAAATCAATATTTTTGGTTTTATTTAAAAACAATTCCGTTGATTCAAAAAACATGGATTGAATATTTTTATCTAAAAAAGGTTGAATCGCCGTAATGTCAGAGCCTATACCAATGAGTTTTGAGATGCCTTTTTCGACCAATAAATCGGCCACTTTTTGGTACAATGTGGCCGCATCTTGACCACTTTGCAGAATATCGGAGAGAATTAACGTCCGTTGTAATTGGCCATTTTGAGCAATAAAATCAAGGGCTAATGACAAAGATGTAAAGTCAGAATTATAAGAATCATTAACGATAAAAGAGCCATTAACACCGCGTTTTAATTCCAAACGCATTTCAATCGGCTCTAATTTTTCGAATTTTTGTTGAAGCGTCATTGCAAGGAACGAAGCAACCTCGGGGCCTATTTTTTTAGAATTATTTAATGCTAATAACGTTAATAAACACGTTACAGCATTATCAATTGATGCCTTATCAGTAAAGGGAATGGTTATTTTAAAGGGTTGATTAATGAATTGATTTGTGTTTTTTATTGATTTTTTATTATCGTTAATTAATTCGTTATTATTTTTAATTAATTCGTTATTATTTTTAATTAATTCACTATTATTTTTAATTAATTCGTTATTATTTTTAATTAATTCGTTATTATTTTTAATTAATTCATTATTGCTTTTAATTAATTTATCGTTATTATTTTCGTAATTAAAGGTGTTATTATTTAATTGTAAACTCAATAACGTTTTATTTCCAACTGTTTGAGAATCAATTAGTTGTAAATCAGCTTGATTGTTGTTTTCTTTTGTCCAAGATAGCAATTGTTTTAAGGAAAAATGTTTTTTAATTAAATCAGCAACACGTTTATCATCAATGCAATAAATAATTGTTTTACAATTATTAAATAGCTTTAATTTTTCTTCAATTTTCTGATTAATGCTTTTAAAACCTTCATTGTGTGCGTCGCCAATCATTGTAAAAACGCCAATTGTCGGTTGAATAATGTCTTCTAAAACCGACATTTCATTTGTTGTAGAAATACCCGCTTCAAAAATAGCTAAATTATTTTCAGATTTAATTTGCCAAACGGACAACGGAACGCCCGTCTTAGAATTATAACTTTTGGGCGACCGAACGATGTTAAAATCTTCTCGCAACAATTGAAACAACCATTCTTTAACGACCGTTTTTCCATTCGACCCCGTTATACCAATCACTTCTAAATCTGGAAATGAACGCCGATGAGCTGCCGCAATTTTTTGGATACCCCTCCCTATATCGTCAATTTTTAAGAAATTAGCGTCTTTAAAACCTTGAAACAAAAACGTGTTTTTTGACACCAAAAAATTGCGAACGCCGCGCGCATAAGCCGCCTCAATAAAATCGTGTCCGTCGTGAAAACGACCGACGAGTGGAAAAAACAAAGAAGTTTCGGGAAAAGCGACGCGCCGTGTGTCGGTCAAAAAATGCTCAATTATCGCCGATTTGTTCGGTAATTGAAGCGGCTCGGCGGCGAGAATGTCTTGAATTTTTAGAATGGAGAACATTTTTGTAGAATTAAAAATTAAAAATGAGAATTAAAAAGTGAGAGCAAGGCTGAATGGGCATCTGTTTAAATTGAGATATTTAATCGGAATTATCGGCTTTATGGTACAATGCTCAATCATTACCACTTTGGTTTTTCGGGCGAATAAATTCGCCCGCTATTGATGAAAATAACTAAATTTGGTCTTTAAAGCAATGATTTGGCAGCAAAATCAATAGCGGGCGAATTTATTCGCCCGTCTTAAAAGCCAAACAGCTATTTGTACCATAAAGCCGATGATTCCGTATTTAATTATTTCAATGCAGCAATTTCCGCTTTGAGATTTCAAGTTGCGGCGTAGCTGCGAAATATCGGTAATATTCAGACTTTTCACTACTTTTTTACGCGGTGTACCCGCGAAACAGACAGTTTTGCGGTTACACCGCATAGAAAATTCGGCTCATTTACTTGGTATTACCGAGATTTTGCAGCTACGCCGCAACTTGAAAACCCCAAGCGGAAATTGCTGATGATTCACAAATTTTGGTTCTCTGAATATTTTTGTGGAAACCTTAGAAAATGCTTTAAAATCAATGCTTAAAATATTGATTTACAAACATTTAGGAAATTTTAAAAATTTCCTAAATGTACTCTCCACAATAATTTTCAGAGAACCCAAATTTTTAATTCTCAATTTTTAATTTTACAACAACGCTGCGCCGAAAACGCCTGCCGAATCGCCCAATTTAGGTTTCAGAAAAACGGTATCAAGCCGCCCGTTGAAAATATTTTTTTTGACTTCTTCGACCCCCTCAGTATAAAGCTCCGAGATATTGCCGACACCACCGCCAAGGACAATCGCATCGGGGTCAATCATATTAATAATGCTGCCCATGCCTTTGCCGAAAAAATGAATCAAACGCGCCTTTGTTTGTTGCGCCGCTTCGTCAGTTTCAAGGTTAGAAAAAATATCTCTCAACTTTAAATGCTTGCCAGTCAATGATTTATAGTAACGTTCGAGCGACGGCCCAGAAATCACCGTCTCCACACAGCCCACGCGACCGCAATAACACGTACCACCGCTTTCATGCAAAAAATTGTGGCCCCATTCGCCCGCAATGCCTTGCCGACCATTCAAAACTTGGCCATTGACGACCAAACCGCCGCCGACACCCGTTCCCATAATCACCCCAAAAACGGCTGCTGCACCGTTCGGAAAATGGTCTTTGACCGCGCCGATTTGCGCCTCAGCCGCCGCAAAACAGTTCGCATCGTTCGCCATGCGGACTTCAATGCCGAGTCTTTTGGCCAAATCGAACTTAAAAGGTTGGCCATTTAAGCAGGTCGTATTAGAATTTTTATGCAAATTGACAATCGGGTCATGCGTTCCTGGCGTGCCGATGCCGATGTGCGGGGCTGTGAGGCCCATTTCTTTTTCGAGCAAGGCAACGACCTTTGCAATCTGCTCGATGATGTGTTGATAACCGCCTTCGCCTTCCGTCGGCAACCGCAAACGCGCCAATACTGAGGGGTCAGTTTTTGAGGCGAGAACGACGCCTTCTATCTTCGTTCCGCCTAAATCTAGACCAAAAAGAGGATTCATAATGGATTGGTTTTTAATAGTTTACAAAATATACAGGCTTGTTTTATTTTTTTGTCATTCAGTAAGAATTTTTACCGTGTGGGCGTTGTCGCTAAGTTTTTTGTCATTCAGAAGGAATCTCTATTTTGTGGTGTATTAATGACACAGAGAATAGAGATTCCTTCTGAATGACAAAAAACAGGCAATCCCACTTCACCCATTGAGCCGTTTTTCCAAAGCCGTTACGCGCTTCCACATATCGGGCAGTTTTTTAAAAATGACGTAAGATTTCATAAAACTAGAAAAATCGAGTGCGGGCGTTCCGTTGAGTTTCACATTGTCGGGCTGATTGTTAATAATGCCCGATTGCCCTTGAATTTGGACAAAATCGCCAATAACGAGGTGTCCACCGAAGCCTACTTGCCCACCGATGCGGCCATTTCGACCAATTTTTGTTGAACCAGCAACGCCCGTTTGCGCCGCAATAACGGTATTTTCGCCAATTTCAACGTTGTGAGCTACTTGAATTAAGTTGTCTAATTTGACGCCACGGCGAATCATTGTCGCCCCAATTGAGCCACGGTCAATCGTCGTATTGGCTCCAATTTCCACATCGTCTTCTAAAATGACGTTTCCTGCATGGTGAATTTTTTTATACGTGCCATCCGCTTGCGGGGCAAAACCAAAGCCGTCTGACCCAATCACCGCGCCCGATTGCAAGATGCACCGTTCGCCAATTTTACAATTATTATAAATTTTTACACCTGCGTAAATAATTGAATCACTGGCAATTGTAACATTTTTGCCGACAAAAACTTGGCCATACAAACGGCAGTTATCGCCAATTGTCGCGCCTTGTTCGATGATGGTAAAATCGCCAATTGAGACATTTTCACCGATTTTTACTGAGGGGTCTATCGCAGCACGTTCTGAAATCGTGGCGGTTGTCGGTTTTGTTTGCTCGCCAAATTTATCCAACAAAAAAGCGAGGGAAGCATAGACATTTTCGACGCGAATCAAAGTCGGTTTGACGGCTTGACGGGGTTTGAAGGAGTTGGCCACTAAGAGAATCGTCGCTTCGGTGGTATAGACATAATTCTCATATTTATCGTTGCCCAAAAAGCAAATTTCTCCCGACTGAGCCGCCTCAATTTTGCCGGGGCGATTGATTTTTACTGAGGGGTCTCCTTCGATAGTGCCGTTGAGCAAAGCGGCGAGTTGCTGCGCTGAAATTTCCATACTGTTCCGAGTTGTCTAAATTCTGTCTGAAATGTATTTAAAATGTGCTTGAAATTTTGGGCAAAACTAATTGCAATTTTGAGGAATAAAAATGTGAATTTCAAGGCGGTTGCCGCTTTTACAAACCTTTTCGTCAAATTTTTGCGATAAGTCTGTATAAAAAGGCTACTAAATTGCGCGAAATAATTATAACTTTGCGCCAATCTTTAAAAAAGCACGTTTTTTTTGGGTAACAATGGGCAGCCGTCAGTGGGCAGCATCGAGAAAACGACCATTGTTGACTACTATTCAAGAGTGAAAAGGATAAAACATCAAGTTGTATTTTACAGAATATTGGTTCTCAATGGGTCGCGTTCTGACATCTAAAATCCGACATCCGAAATGCTCTTAACTGTCCACTGTCCGCGCTTACATCCACTTTTTTCAAACAACCAGTGTCCTGCTTTACGGGAAAATCTTAATTGCATTAGAATTAATTTCTACCCACAAAAGCTACTAAATCTGTCGGCTACGATGACAAAAAAGAAAGTTCTTCTCATCACGCAGGAAATGGAGCCTTACACGGCTCTTTCCGAAATTTCGTTACTCGCGCAACGCTTGCCCCTTCACCTGAACAGCCAAAATTGCGAAATCCGAATTTTGATGCCGCGCTTTGGTACTATCAACGAACGCCGCCACCGCTTGCACGAAGTTGTCCGCCTTTCGGGGATGAATATTATCGTGAATGACGACGATTATCCACTCATTATTAAGGTTGCTTCTTTGCCAAATAGCCGCATTCAAGTCTATTTCTTAGATAATGACGAGTTTTTTAAGCGCAAATCCGTTTTTGAAGATGCCGAAGGACAAGCCTTCGAAGACAATATTGACCGCGCCGTTTTCTTCTGCAAAGGGGCGATTGAGACGGTTCGGAAATTCGGTTGGGCACCCGACATTATGCACGTTCACGGCTGGATGACGAGTTTGATTCCGTTTTACGCCCGCACGGCTTACAAAAATGACCCGCTTTTCCAATCCACAAAAATCATTTATTCGCTTTTTGATACGCTTACGCAGACGTTCCCTTACGACGAATTTGCCGCAAAAGCCTCTATCAATAACCTTGAAGAAGGCGATTTGTTGGATTTCAAAAACGGTGATGACACCAATTTGCACAAAGGCGCGATTATCCACGCCGATGCGATTATCAAAGTCGGAGAGGTATCAGAAGATGTGGCGGGTTTCTTAGCCGCATCGGAACGTCCCGTTCACGAGTCGCTTGCATTGCCCGAAACAGGCGAAGAAGTACCTGCAATCGCTGCAACTTTGCCTACGGTTAAGGCGTATTACGAGTTTTATCAGAGCCTTGAAACGGAAGAAGTAGCGGCTTAAAGTAATGAGGAATTGGTAAATAGTCGCTTATAAATTCATCA
The DNA here is from genome assembly GCA_043720935.1 of Saprospiraceae bacterium. Taxonomy (GTDB): domain Bacteria; phylum Bacteroidota; class Bacteroidia; order Chitinophagales; family Saprospiraceae; genus JAAFJT01. The sequence goes on along the minus strand of JAYSRS010000153.1, from coordinate 5,735 downwards.
TTTATCATTCATTATTTCCTAAAATAAATATGGATTTGGCAACCGTTGAAAAGTTGCCAAATCTTTTTTTTGTGAGACATTGATAACAAATAAAAGGGACAAATTTGATTTGCAATTCATTGACAATCAGCTATTTGCACATTCATCGTTTATGATTTATCCTTCATCATTCCTTAGATAAATGTGGCGGAAAATAAGCGGTTGTAAAATAAATTTGCGCCGCCAAACAGCCCCCCTCAGTATTTCGTCGTTCTACATTCCGAATTTCAAAGGATTTATTGAAATTTGATTGCTTCATACCTCGCAATGACTTTTGAAATTTTTAAAAAATATTTAATGAAAAACACTTGGATAGCCCTCGTCGGGCTTGCGGTTGTCTTGATGGTCGCCGCTTCTTGCAATAAAACGAGCCTTTTGGGTTCAGAACTCTTTGACAATGACAGACTTAACCTAAAATTTACGGACACTGTAAGCATCAACCTCTTGAATGATGCACCGAGGTCTGTTTTGATGGCCGTTAAAGGTGCAGTAGGTTACGATAATTTATGCGTTGGCAACGTGCCTGATGCTTATTTTGGCAAAACAGAATCTGCGATTTATGCCAATTTCGGCACACGCGGCAATACGGCTTTACCCGATTTTATTAGGACTTACGCGGGCGTAATTGACTCCGTTCGCTTGGTTTTGCCTTACGTGGCGAGTGGTACTTATGGCGACACCACAGCGACGCAAAAACTGTCCGTTTATCGCTTGACAACTGAACTTAAAGCAGATACCATTTATTCTGACAAAATATTTCCGAATGAAGCGACTGCCCTTGGTTCATTGACTTTCACGCCAAGCCCAACTACGGCGATTCGTCGCATCATTGATACAATAAAAGGTGCGGTAAAAATTGATACGTTTGTCAATATTCCACACATCCGCATTCCACTAGACACTAATTTTGGTCGTCAAATCATGAGATTAGATTCGATGGCCTATAAAGATACAATAGGTTTTGGCTTCCACACATGGCTGAAAGGTTTGGTGGTTAAGGCTGAAACACCCGCAAATTGTATGTTGCAATTCAACATGGGGTCAACGGCAACAGCAGCAGCGACGGGTCAAACGTCTTTACTCGCAGGGATTTATGTCTATTATCGGTCGAGTAAAACGGATACGTTGCGCAAAGTCTATATCTTTGGAACGGCAGGTCAACAACGCTACGCCAATTACAAAAATGACGTGCAAACGGGAAAAATCAAGGATTTCGTAGGGGAAAGACCTAAATCGGACAGCCTTATTTTTCTGAACAGTTTGGGCGGGGCAACGGTGCGTTTTGAGTTGCCAAATGTGAAAAACCTTGGTAAAATTGCCGTGAATCGCGCTGAAATAGAGTTTACCATCAACGATGTGGCTGATACGAAGACTTTTCCACCGCTCGAACAGCTGCTTTTACTGAGAGGTACAGCGCAGATTCCAAACGGTAATGTTGGTTTATTGAGCGGCGTTTTGTCTATGATTAACATTAACAATCAAGCCATTGATGATACCCAACAACAAGGTTATAGTGCGACTACTTTTTCCACGATTCCCGATTTTGGCGGCTATGTTGTAACGGAGAATGGTGTTCGGAAGTATAAAATGGTGATTACGCAACATATTCAAAAAATTATTTTTGGTTCAGAAGGGACGCAGGTTCACCTCGTGCCACATTTTCAATATAGCAAAGCGGGGCGCGTTGTACTGTACGGTTTGACGCACCCGAACGTGAAATATCGGCCCAAAGTCAATGTGTTTTATACGAAAGTTGATTAGAGAATTCAAAATAAGCCCCTCAGTATTGGGCATATTTTCGCTGTGAAAATTACTTTTGCCGACTAATTTTTTTTATAAATGAGACAACAACAGCACGTTTTTATGCAACACAGCAGCGCAGTTAAGGCTTGTAAACGCAATACGCTGACAAGTCGAAATGTCATTTTTGATAGACTTAACAATGAGTCTTCATATCGTCATTTGGCGCAGCATTCTGTTTTTATTGTTGCGAAAAACGTATTTTTACAATAAAATTCATTCAAAAAAGCCGCTCCGACTCTTCGGAACGGCTTTTTTATGGACCAAAATGAGCTTATTCACGGATTTCACAGATTAACACAGATTTATTGGTTTCCTTCTGAATAATGACAAAAAGAAACCAACAATTGGCGTTAACCCTTGAAATTTGATTGCTTCGTTCCTTGCAATAACTTCTTAAATTTGAAATTTTCTTTAATCATGTCAGAATTAAAATACAAGCGCATCCTCTTAAAATTGAGTGGTGAATCGCTTATGGGCGAACAGAAATACGGCATCACCGCCGAGGTGTTGCAACATTATGCCATACAAGTCAAAGCTCTCGTGGCCTTGGGTTGCGAAGTGGCAATTGTTATCGGTGGCGGCAACATTTTCCGAGGCATTCAAGCCGAAAAATCGGGTATCGAGCGCGCACAAGGCGACTATATGGGTATGTTGGCGACCGTTATCAACGGCATGGCTTTGCAATCTTCCCTTGAAAGCAACGGCGTTTACACGCGTCTTATTTCGGCGATTGCGATGCCACAAATTGCGGAACAATACATTCGCCGTCGGGCGATTCGGCATTTGGAAAAACGCCGCGTCGTGATTTTTGCCGCAGGAACGGGCAGCCCGTTTTTTACAACCGACTCTGCCGCTGCCTTACGGGCTAGTGAAATCAACGCGGATGTGATACTGAAAGGGACACGCGTTGACGGCATTTACACTGCCGACCCCGAAAAAGACAAAACTGCCGTTCGTTTCGACGAATTGTCGTTTGCACGGGTTATTTCCTTGGGATTGTCGGTGATGGACATGACGGCCTTCACGATTTGCCAAGAAAACAACATTCCCATCGTCGTTTTTGACATTAATGGGGAAGATAATTTGTTGAAAATTGCGCGCGGCGAAAGCGTTGGCACGCTCGTTTCGTAAGTACAATGATCAACCACTGATTGGGCAGACAGGACTGATTCTTCATGATTTTTCCTAAAAAATCATGAAAAATCAGTGTAAATCAGTCCCATCTGCCCAATCAGTGGCCCGTAAAGTCCTCACTTTGACATCCGAAATCCGAAATCCGACATCCGAAATCTGAAACCCGACATCCGAAATGCTGTACATCGTTCCAACGCCCATCGGCAACCTTGAAGACATCACTTTGCGCGCCTTACGCATACTCCGCGAAGTGGATTACATTCTCGCCGAAGACACCCGCACGTCGAAAAAACTGCTCGACCATTACGGCATTGAGAAGGTCGTTAGGCCGAATCATGCCCACAATGAGCATAAAATACTGAGGGGGGTCATCGAAGCCTTGCGAAGCGGGGCAAATATTGCTTTAATTAGCGATGCAGGCACGCCTGCAATTTCAGACCCTGGTTTTTTGCTCGTCCGTGAGTGCGTCCGCGAAGGCGTGAAAGTTGAGTGTTTGCCAGGGGCAACAGCATTTGTTCCCGCTTTGGTAGCTTCGGGTTTGACGGCGAATAGCTTTCATTTCGAAGGGTTTTTGCCCCATAAAAAAGGCCGACAAACGCGTTTGCGCTACCTATCTGCCTTGGACAACACGTTTATATTGTATGAAAGTCCACACCGTTTGGTCAAATGTTTGGAAGAATTAGTGGAGCATTGCGGCCCCGACCGCTCGGCTTGCGTCTGTCGAGAATTGACAAAATTGCATGAAGAAGTCAAAACCGCCCCCCTCAGTAATTTGGTGAATTATTACAAAACGGATGGCGTGACGAAGGGAGAAATCGTGATTGTGGTGGCGGGAAAAGAAGGATAACGATGGTAACGCGACTTTAAAGTCTGTCCGTTACACACTTATAAAAGATGTGGGTAATGGACAGGGTTCAAACCTTCGTAACGTTTTAGCCTCAAAGAGAATTTGTTGTTCACTCATTTAACATGTTGATAATCAAAAACTAACAAGTATGAAAAAAGACGAATTTATGCAACGCGCTATCGACCAAGCCTTGAAAAGTAGAGGCGAAGGTGGCATTCCGATTGGGTCAGTACTGGTCAAAAATGGCGTTTTAGTTGCCGAAGGACATAACAAACGGGTGCAAGAGAAAAACCCGATTTTGCATGGCGAGATGGATTGTTTGAACAATGCGGGGCGTGTCGGTTCATATCGTGGGGCGACAATTTATTCAACGTTGATGCCTTGTTATATGTGTGCAGGAACGATTGTGCAGTTCAAAATTCCGAAGGTGATAGTGGGCGAATCGCGCACATTTCCAGGAGCGAAGGCTTTTATGGAGTCGCACGGCGTCGAAGTGATTGACCTTGATTTGCCCGAATGCGTGGACATGATGACAACGTTTATCGACGAAAATCCAGAGTTGTGGAATGAGGATATTGGCGAGCTTTAAAGGTCAAAAATGCTCAAAATACTGAGGGGTGTATCTAAAACGCGCCGTTCAATATTTTGCAATAAAAAAAACGCTATGGACTGTCATCCATAGCGTTTTTATTTATATGAAATATCAAAAAACGCTGTGTTCTCTGCAAACTCTGTGTGAACTTTTCTTAAAAATGGTACTCAATATCTCCATTTTGAATCAAAATACGGTCTTTTGATTCAAGTGATTCGATGATTTTATCTACATTTCCGTGCTGCGACAACTCCTGATTGTGGAGCAAAATATAACTCCGCAACATCGCTACGGAGTGTGGCCGATTGCCCGACCGCATCAATCGTTCGACGGTTTCCCGCGCCGTTTCTTCTATCAAAACATGACTGTCTGTAACGGCCACGCCGTTTGTCAATTCAAGCGTCAAATCGTCAAAAAGGCTCTTGCTTAGCTCCTCAATGTTGACTTTCGGCTCTACTTCACTTTTTTTTAACTCGATTCTTGGATTTTCAAGCACTTCGGGTGCAGCAGGAACGGCCTCGGCAGCCGACTGACGAATCCGTAAGCAATTGCGGCCCGTTGAGTTGATAAAATGTACAAGCGGGTCAAACGCCATGTCGTTTGACAGAATCGCAAACTCAACATCGCTGCTGATTTTTTCGTGCAATTTGCCCATCAAAAAGCAAATATGATAATTTAAGTCGTTTGGCGAAGCTGCTCCGACTTCGACCCATTTGATGGATGATCCCATTTTTTGCATCTCACGCACGAGGGCAAACGGGATATTTTCGGTGGCACTGCCGACAAAAACGAAAATTTTGTCGCATACTTTTTCAAGTTTCTTGAATTTAATACGTTTCAAAGTCTCGAAGTCGAGAAAAACGTAACGGCGGATGTTGGTGTTCATAAAATTCGACACAGTTGTCTTGGTTGTAAAAAAATTGACGTGCCGCTAAGTTACGCCCGTTGTGTGTTGAATACAAAATTTTTAGCTTGTTTTGTTTAAAATTAATTCTAACGGATTATTGCGTTTGTATTATGTTGTAATTTGCAATCAATTCATTTTCAGATTTTTATGTAATTAAATGAAGTCCTTTGTTTGTTTTCAATGGTTTGTTTTCAATGAACGCATTTAAAATTGCTAATTTTTTTATGCTTAAGATAACGGAATCATCGGTTATTTATCGCAAAATGAAAAATCGTTTCAAATCTATTGACAATCAATTAGTTACAACTTGACGCGGGTTTCAAACTGGCTTGTTAAGTTAAAAAAAAATATTCCCCCTATTCTCTTTACTTTTATGGTTGACAAGACAATAAAATAAGAGAATAGATGGGAAT
>JAYSRS010000152.1:0-2071 GCA_043720935.1 Saprospiraceae bacterium | reverse complement strand
ACAAGCTGCCTCCGATAGATTTTTTCCCGCACGCCTTTTTCGCGCAGCGAAAAACAGTGCGTATGAAAATACGCTTTTATTTATTTCACGTTCCTTATTTACAATACTTCGTTAACAATTTGTGCAGTAAAACGCCGCCTACGGCGGCGAAAAGGATTCTTTTGAGCGCGTTGATTATTATTTTTGAGATTTGGGCTTTGCCCAAATCTCAAAAATAATAATCAACGCGCTCATCCCCCCTTTTTTTGGCGGCGAAGCCGCCGTTTTACTACACAAATTTTTAACGAACCATTGTATTTATAGATGTTTGTCATTTTAAAAAAAAAGTTTATGTTTGCGGCGATAAAAACAGAAAGCAAAGCCGCACACGTTCGGGGAACTTTCAAAGTTTCCCGAACGTCAGTTAAAAATAAAATTTAATATAGAGCATGACAAGTATCAATCAAAGAGCTGAATTACAAGCTAAAATATGGAAAATAGCCAACGATGTGCGTGGCTCGGTGGACGGATGGGATTTCAAGCACTTTGTGTTAGGCGCATTGTTCTATCGGTTTATCAGTGAAAATTTTACCCATTTCATTCAAAACGGCGATGAAAGCGTGGACTATGCCAACATGGCCGATAGCGACTTTTCACCCGAATTAAAAGACGATCTCGTCAAGACAAGAGGCTATTTCATTTATCCGAGCCAACTGTTTGTGAACATGGCCAAAACGGCCAATAAAAACCCCAATATTAACACGGACTTAAAAGCCATTTTCGACGCCATCGAAAGCTCCGCAAACGGCTATGAATCCGAACAAGATATAAAAGGCTTGTTTGCCGATTTTGACACCACAAGCACACGGCTTGGCAATACCGTAGAGGACAAAAATAAGTGTTTAGCTGACGTTTTGAAAGGCGTGGAACAACTCAATTTTGGCAGTTTTGAGGACAATCAAATTGACCTGTTTGGCGATGCCTATGAGTTTTTGATTTCCAATTATGCCCAAAATGCAGGGAAATCGGGCGGCGAGTTTTTTACGCCGCAACACGTCTCCAAACTTATCGCGCAATTGGCGATGCACAAGCAAGACAAGGTCAATAAAATATACGACCCTGCCGCAGGTTCGGGGTCGTTGTTGCTCCAAGCCAAAAAACATTTTGACAACCACATCATCGAAGAAGGGTTTTTTGGGCAAGAAATCAATCATACCACCTACAATTTGGCGCGGATGAATATGTTTTTGCACAACATCAACTACGACAAATTTGATATTGCGCTCGGCAATACCCTTATAAATCCGCAGTTTGGCGACGACAAACCCTTTGACGCCATCGTCTCTAATCCGCCTTACTCCATCAGATGGATTGGCGACGAAGACCCGACGCTCATCAACGATGACCGTTTTGCACCTGCGGGCGTACTTGCGCCCAAATCAAAAGCCGATTTTGCCTTTGTGTTGCATTGCTTAAATTATTTGTCGAGTAAAGGACGCGCCGCCTTAGTGTGCTTCCCAGGCATCTTTTATCGGGGCGGGGCAGAACAGAAGATTAGAAAATACTTGATAGACAATAACTTCATCGAAACCGTTATTTCATTAGCCCCTAATTTATTCTACGGCACAACGATTTCCGTAACTATATTGGTGCTGTCAAAAAGTAAAACCGACACTAAAACCCAATTTATTGACGCAAGTGGCGAAGGGTTTTTTAAGAAAGAAACCAACAACAATGTGATGACTGATGCCCACATTGATAGGATAATGGCTATTTTTGACACCAAAATCAATGTAGAATATACGGCAATAGCCATTGACAATACCACAATTGCCGAAAACGATTACAACCTCTCCGTTAGTTCTTATGTAGCGGCAAAGGACAATCGGGTGAAAGTGGATATTGGTACATTAAACGCAGAAATAGCAAAAACCGTAGAGAAAATAGATGCGCTACGCGTGAGTATTGATGCCATTATAAATGAAATTGAATGATGCGAATTAAGAGTTGAAACAGCCCAAATCCGTTAGGATTTGCACATTTATAGAAAAAAATACCAATCAATGTTCCCCGAATCCGTAGGATTCGCACG
>JAYSRS010000151.1:0-5791 GCA_043720935.1 Saprospiraceae bacterium | reverse complement strand
TTTTTAGAAAATCGTAAAAAAATCAGCGTAAATCTGTCGTATCTGTCAAATCAGTGGCCCATGTATAGTTGCAATAGTTTGCGTAGCGAATAACAAATAGCGGTTGACCAACAACGACTTAAAAATAACAAAAATCATGCTACTATACATGGGCCACTGATTTGACAGATACGACAGATTTACGCTGATTTTTTTACGATTTTCTAAAAAAATCAGCGTAAATCTGTCCAATCTGTTTAATCCGTGGCCCATCTATAGTAGTATGAACAAAAATAAGTAATTGAATTGTATGGCAAAACAGGATTTTAACACCCAAATTACTGAGGGGTATGATTTTAAAGGAGACAGCATCGAACTAGGCGGTGCGATGTTCGGCGGGGACGTTGTGTCGGGCTTAAAAGTACGGATTCCGTTGAAAACAATGAACCGCCACGGCTTGATTGCAGGGGCCACGGGTTCGGGAAAAACCAAGACTTTGCAGGTTTTGGCAGAGCAACTATCGGCAAAAGGAACACCCGTTTTGTTGATGGATATTAAAGGCGATTTGTCGGGTATTGCTGCCGAAGGCACACCGAACAAAAGCATTGACGAAAGGCATAAAAAAATAGCTATTCCCTACGAAATTGCGGCGAATACAGTTGAATTTTTAACTTTATCTGACGAACAAGGCGCACGCCTTCGCGCTACCGTTACAGAATTTGGCCCCGTTTTGTTTTCTAAAATTTTGGGTTTAAATGATACGCAAAGCAGCGTGATGTCGGTCGTTTTTAAGTATTGCGACGACACGGCTTTGCCGCTTTTAGACCTTCCCGATATTAAAAAAGTTTTAAATTACTTCGTCAACGAAGGAAAAGACGAATTAAAGGCCGAATACGGTAATATTTCGCCAATGACGGTCGGGACAATTTTGAGAAAAGTCATTGAATTGGAACAACAAGGCGCGGCAGTTTTTTTCGGCGAACGCAGTTTTGAGGTAGATGACTTTTGCCGACTTGATGACGAAGGCCGTGGCATTATCAGCATCGTCCGTTTGACCGATTTGCAGGACAGACCCAAGCTGTTTTCGACTTTTATGCTTCAAATGCTCGCTGAAATCTACGCGACTTTTCCCGAAGAAGGTGACCTCGACCAACCAAAATTGTGCATTTTCATTGACGAAGCGCATTTGGTGTTTGCCGAAGCCTCAAAAGCGTTGCAATCTCAAATTGAAACAATTATTAAACTGATTCGCTCAAAAGGTGTGGGCGTTTATTTTTGTACGCAAAATCCGCAAGACATTCCCGACGCCGTTTTGAGTCAATTGGGGATGAAAATGCAACACGCTTTACGGGCTTTTACGGCCAAAGACCGTCAAAATATCCGCCTCGTCGCTCAAAATTATCCATTGACTGACCATTATGATGTAGAAAACTTATTGACAGAATTGGGTATTGGTGAAGCATTTGTTACTGTTTTGAACGAAAAAGGCATTCCGACACCCCTCGTACAGACGATGTTGCGCGCCCCACAATCGCGCATGGACACGCTCGAAGCATCAGAAATCACCGACATACTGAGGGGGTCTAAAATCGCTGCGAAATACAATGAAGTCATTGACCGTGAAAGCGCGTTCGAGATTTTGACCAAAAAAATCAATGGTGAAGGCGCGCCACAAGCCGCACCGACGTCGGGTAAAAAAGTGGCCGAAGAGCCAAGTTTCGTAGAAAAAGCGATGAAAAGCCCACTCATCAAACAAGTTGGCAACACGCTCGTTCGGGAACTTACGCGCGGACTTTTGGGGGCGTTTGGCTTTGGTGGAAAGAAAAAAATGTGGTGATTTGTCCCCTCAGTATTTTATGTAAAAAAGCCTTGAAAACAACAGTTTTCAAGGCTTTTTATTGAAATATGAGAGACTTATCTAAAAAAAATCTCTTCAATAGCCGCTATTTTAAAATAATTATCGGGATTACAAGTCGAATGAACGACAAAGTAATTGTCTAACCTAAAAGCTGTAATAATTGCTGTATCAGTCGGTGTTTTGATAATCAAACGGTTCGATATTTTGCGGTCAACCAGTAGATCGCGGTCTTCATCGTAAAAAATAGACCCCCTCAGTATATCGAGGTTTTCGACGTAGTTTTTGAACAAAACGGGGTTGAATAAGCGGTTGTAAGGGCTTCGCCAAATGGCATCTTTTCTAAATACATTTAACGTATCAATCGGGTTTTGAAAAGACAGCGTAGCCGCTTCTTTCATCGAAAAACACAACAAGCGACGGTCTCTAAAATCATCAAAATTTTTACCTAAAACAGTCGTCCACTCACCTTTAACGCCGTGTAAAAGGCGTTCTTCTTCCAATTTTATAAACGTCAAATTTTCATTCGATAAAGAATCTAAAGCTGTGTAATAAATTGATAATGAAGATTTTATCGCATTTTTTTGAAGGAGTGATACGCGCCATTTGGGTAAATTTTGTGTTTCTAATGCCCCCTCAGTTGCTTCCTTCTTCACAAGGGCGTTTGATACCGTTTTAACTGCTAACCGCTCAATTTTAGAAAAAAGGTCTAAATAAACCCGCACCGAATCGTCGGGCAAACGCACCATGATATTATTTTTTATGGCAATCCAAACCGTATCTTGACGCGAGAAAGTGACCTCTTCATCACCCGTTTTTTGAATCGTAAAACTCTCAATATCGGATGGTGAGACGGTGAAAATCGTCTTGCTCGACACCGTTTTATTCCATGCCAAACCTCTGTCAGTAGCGATTTTGACACCATATAAAGCCAAGGCCAAAAGCCATGTCCAACGAATAAATTTGTTGCGAATAAGTAGGCGATACGCCCCACGGAGAAGTTGACTCATTGTAAAAAATTGAAATAAATTGCTGTTTTATGGGGCAAATGTAAGAAAGATTTGGAATTTGATGGGCCACTGATGCGACTGATTTGCACTGATTTGCACTGATTTGCACTGATTTGCACTGATTTGCACTGATTTTAGTTTCCTTCTGAATGACAAGAGAAAAAATCGGTGTAAATCAGTTGCATCAGCCCAATCAGTGGCCCATCAAATCTAATTTATCTAAACATTTGATAACAATCGTTCAAATCGTACCGCTTTGGGCTTGGGTCGAGATTAACGGTAAACGACAACTCATGTGAGCCGCCCGTCAAGCTGCCTAAACCGCCGACTGGAAAATCGTAGCTGTAACCAACTTTGAAATATTCTTGTCTGAAACCAACCGTAAAAATCAAGGATTCTGGGTTTGATGCCGTTTGACGGTACCACACGCCCGTAAATAAAGGGCCAAAACCTGCGTATGCACCGCCGACAACTTGTACAAAATCGCCTTGTTTGACCGCCAATACTGAGGGGGTCACAAAAACTTTGGGATGCCGCCGATTGCCTTCTCGAATCGTGATTTCGTAGCCTGAATGGAGCGACCACCGAATCGGCAAACCGACACGTAGGTTTTGATTGACCTTCAAAAAACCTTCATTCGGCGTCGCCAAATGCTTGCCTGACAGGCCGACGTAGAAATTTTTAGCATTGAGGAGGAAGCCCGTTGACAAGTCGAATAGGGTTCTGTTCAATTCCGTAGGGCGCACTTCTGCCGAAGGACGGGGCGTTTCAAAGCCCGTAATGGGGTCAATTTGGTCAAAAAAACGCAATTTATCCCAATCCAAATTGGACTGAATCAAACCCGCTTCGACGCCAATTTTAGCTTGAACATCCTCTCGAATATTAACTTTGTAGGAATAAATGGCACTTGCGTAGGTCTTTTTTAGAATTCCTTGTCCTGCGTCGTCCGTCATAACGGAAAAACCAATCGAACTGTTAGAACGATTTAAGGCTTGGTCATAGCTCACAGCAAACGTGGAATAAGCCGCCCCACTCGCAAAACTCGGATATTGCATCCGATAGTTTGCCGCAATGAACGGTGCTTGAGCTGTTCCCGCAAAAGCAGGGTTCATCTGCAAGGGTGCAGCGTAAAATTGAGAGAAAATCGGGTCTTGGGCGAGGACGACGCTACCCCTCAGTACGAGGGCGAAAAAAATCAGTGTTTGTAAACGTTGGCGCATTTTTATTAATTTTTAATTTAAAAATTTCAGATTTGGCGCAAACGTTCGGGGAACTTTGAAAGTTCCCCGAACGTCAGACCGAATTTTCTTGGACGCTAATGTACAGCTTTTTTTGAAATGCCCAATAAGCGAGGCGGCAAAGCTAGGCGTTTTAAATTTTTATCAACGCTTAGAAAAGCCAAATATTTGACTACACTTTGAGAAATTAAAGAATATTTGTGGCAAAAGAGTCTCTGCGTTCGTTTGTTTAATGACACGAAGCTTAAAATTTTGTAAAATCATTGTCAATAGACAACAAAATCGAACGCGTTTTGATTTTCACACGTATATATATAACGTGTGAGAAAATGGTTTCATTATAAAATATAAAAAAAACAGACATTGTGCGCCCACTCAAAATTTAACACCGAAATTTACGCCCCAAATGTTAAAATTTGTCTTGCCGTGCAATACAGATTTTTTCTTAACGTTTTGATAACAGATTTAAAAAATAAAAATCCTCGCTTGCAATGAAAATATTGTTTACAACACTCATTTCGCTCGCAACTTTCCCCATGCTCACCGCGCAAACCAAGGTGTCAGCCCTCAAAGACGGCGATATTTACAAGTTTGCGGTCAAGGAAACAGGTATGTATCGGTTAGATTATGCCTTTTTGAAAAATGAGTTGAAAATTGCGAACCTCGACCAAATTGACCCGCGAACGTTGAAGCTCTACGGCAATGGCGGCGGTCGGTTGCCCGAATCAAACGCCGTGCAACGTGCCGACGACTTGACAGAAAACCCTGTCCTCGTTGAAGGGGAAGCCGATGGCAAATTCGATGCAGGCGATTTTCTGCTTTTTTACGCTATCGGTGCGGACAAAGCGGCTTTTAATGCTGCCGACAACACATTCAGTCGGCCAAAAAATATTTACGCCGACCAGACTTTTTATTACGTGAAAGTCTCGACAGGCAATGGCCTCCGTGTCGCCGCTCAACCTTCTGTTGCAAACACTACTTATATTTCCACGACTTATAACGATTTTTCACGTTATGAGGAAGACAAACTCAATGTTTTGGCCTCCGCAAGCTGCAACTGTACGCAAGGCGGCGGCAAAGATTGGTTTGGCGATTTTATGGGAACGGGCGTCGCTGAAAAAAATTACAGCGATAAATTCAGTTTCCCGAATCTCACATCTGATTCAATCGTTATTCGTGGTCGCTTTGCGGGCGCGTCTTTCAATACCGCACCGTTTACGATAAGCGTTGGCAATCAATTAGTTGCAGCCGAAGTTTATGCCATTGGCGGCACAGGACCAGATGACCGACAAGCGCAAGATGCCGTAATTTCGGAGCGGGTTGCCGCGCCTTTTCGCTCGGGTGAGCCGTTCAGTTTGAAGGTCGGCTATGCGGGTACAAAAGGTTGGTTGGACTATGTAGAACTCAACGTGCGCCAGAATTTGAAGTTCAGTGGGACGCCGTTTAGCTTCCGCGATGTGCGTACTTTATCCAAAGTGGCTTCTAATTTTCAAGTGTCAAATATCAATGCGAATACACTAATTTGGGAAGTGACTAAGCCGCAATTGCCTAGAAATCAGCAATTTACGAATAGCGGAAATGTCGCTAATTTTGGCGCAAATACTGAGGGGGTACTTCGAGAGTTTGCGGTGTTCGATAAAACGGGTGTTTTGTTCAAACCTTCAGCTGCGGTCGGTAAAATTGCGAATCAGAATTTGCACGGCATTGAA
>JAYSRS010000150.1:0-5797 GCA_043720935.1 Saprospiraceae bacterium | reverse complement strand
AAGGGCGTCTTTCGAGCGTAGCGAGAAACAGCCCGTGAAATACGCTTTTATTTATTTCACATTCCTAATCAGCTCAATCAGTGGGCCATGTCTTTTATTTTTTAATTTTTAATTCAAAAAAAATGTCGCTTTCAAAAGCTAAAAATAAACATTTACAAGCCTTGAAATTGAAGAAATTTCGGGAAGAACTCGGTTTGTTTACCGTTGAAGGCGAAAAAATTGCTGCCGAATTATTGTTGAGCAAAAGTACGGAAATTGACGAAATTTTCGCCTTAGAATCTTGGATAGCTGAAAATCAACGCGCTTTGTGGCCGCATCAAACAAAAATCGTCTCCATTTCAGAAGCCGAATTGAAGCAGATTTCTAACCTCACAACGCCCAATAAAGTGCTGATTGTGGCGCGAAAACCGACCCCTCAGTATGACGATGTTTTGTTGCAAAAATCGTTCAGTTTTTACCTCGACGGCATTCAAGACCCCGGGAATTTAGGAACAATTTTACGCATAGCTGATTGGTTTTCAATACCTTACGTTTTTTGTTCACCAACGACGGTTGACGCGTTTAATCCGAAATCCCTACAGGCAAGCATGGGCGCGTTCCTACGGGTACAAACGCTCGAAGTGGATTTTGATATTTTAAAAAAACGTTATCCTGAGCTGCCCGTTTTTGCCGCAATACTGAGGGGGTCTAATATTTTTGAAACCGTCGCGCAAAAAGATTTTCCACGCCGTGGCATCGTTATTATTGGCAACGAAGGCAAGGGCATTTCGGATGATTTGATAGAAAAAGCGGATTTTAAAATCACAATCCCGGGCGGCGGCGGTGCTGAATCGTTGAATGCGGCGGTTTCAACGGGGATTTTGGCAGCGATTTTAACGAATGGTTAAACGTGTTTTTTCACGGATTGCACGGATTTTCACGGATTTATTACATGTTTAGTTCCAAATCAGTGAGAACTCGTGAAATCTGTGGAGGACTATTAAAATTAAAACGTTAATAATTTGGTTTTTGCTTTTGAAAATATGTAGCTTTGTTTTTCTTAAAATTTAAAAACATACACTTATGAAAACAATCGGACATCACGTTTGTAACAATCAAGGGCTTATCGAAGATATTGAAAAGCAAGGCCCATTTCTTTCTGTTTATCTTGAAGAAGATGAAAAACAGCATAAATTTTTAGGAACAGGCTACTATTTATGGGATAATAATATTGGTATGGCTCATGCTTACGGTCAAAAAGTTTATCGCCGTAGTTACTATATTTTTGAAGGTAAATTAGAGTTAGACGACGATTTAATTTTAGATTTGGTAGGCAATAGAAGCGATATGTTGTGGTTTCAAGAAATTATGAAACGATTTGAAGCGTTGCGAAGCACTGAAAAATGGACGCTTGGTAATTTTATTGAGTTTTTAAAACGTAAAAATCTATTGCCCTATAAAGCAATTCGCGCTATTGACAATAGCATTACGCCAAAAGAAGTGATTAAATTCATCAATGAACGGCCTAATTTTACAAACCTCAATCCTATTTTTATTATTTGTCTTTTGGAAAAAAATAGTACAATTTTAAAATCATTCAAGCATCTTAAAACGTATCCATAATGTTTACTGAAACTCAAATAGAAATATTAGCAGCACTTGATGCCTATTTTGCCGAAACACCACAAAGTGTTATTGAGGCCGATATTGAAAGCGTTGGGGCTTTAAAGTTTGAAGGAACAACGGCGAAAGATTATTTCGATGTATTTCCACAACATTTTAATTATGATATATCAAAAAAATCTAATCAAACAATCGTTAAAGTAATTGATTTGGTAGAAACTGAATAGCCTTAACACGTTAATAAAAATATAAAGCCGCGCAACTATTAAAGTTTACGCGGCTTTTTGTCTTATATTTGTAACGAAATTCAGAGAAAACGGTATTCCTTGGAATTCAAAAAAAAATCAAATTTTAGATTTCAAGATTTCAGACATTAAACACACGTCTAAAACTTGACATCTGAAATTTGAAATCCTTGAAATTATTTAACTCACTGAAGCCTCACTTCAAACTAAAAAAGTGAAACGCTATGCGACTACTCTTGAAATCCTGCCTCGTGGCACTCTTCGCTTTCGGCGCGACGACCTTCGGCAACGCGCAAACGCTCGTCGAAAAAGCCGATAAACAATACGAATTGCACGCTTATCGCCTTGCTTCGCAAAGTTATGAAACGCTTTTGTCGCGTGGCAGCGATGAGTGGAACGCAACAACGCGGCTTGCAGATTGCTACGTGCATCTCAACGAACCCGACAAAGCGGCGGCGCAATTCGCCCGTTTGGTGCGTGAAGGCCGTGCAAAAGACGCCGATTTTCTGCAATTCGGTCGGACGCTTATGATGTTAGGGCGGTATGACGAAGCGGCGGCGCAATTTTCGATTTTTCAAAAAACGAACCTCACGGCGGGTAGTCATTTTTTGAAGGCTTGCAAATTTGCGGCGGAAAATGACAACAATACGCCCGAATTTAAGGTCGAAGCCTTGGCAAAAGTCAACACAGGGGCGGCTGATTTCGGTGCAACGATTTTGAAAGACCAAATAATTTGGTCGTCGTCGCGCACCGATTTGAAACGCAGCACGAGCAATAACGGCGTCAGAGCCGAATTGTCGGGCGGCGCGTCGAATCAGTTGTTTGCTGCACCAATTGAAGGCGTCTCAAATGCGCCTTTTAAAGTACGTTTTTTGAAAAATGACTTTAAAAATGTTTTCAACGAAAGTCAATCTTCCTTTTCTGCTGATGGCAAAACGGTCGCTTTTATGCGGAATAATTTTGCCGACGGCGAACGTTTTATGTCGGCTTCGGGCTTAGAAATGAGTGTTTATACGGCAACTGTTGACGATGAAGGCAATTGGAACGACGTTAAAGCCTTTCCTTTCAACAACGGGGCAACGGGTTTTCCTGCCTTATCGGCG
Source organism: Saprospiraceae bacterium (assembly GCA_043720935.1). GTDB lineage: Bacteria > Bacteroidota > Bacteroidia > Chitinophagales > Saprospiraceae > JAAFJT01. Next base: position 2,847 of record JAYSRS010000150.1, on the reverse strand, counting down.
GATGGTTTGACGCTTTACGTGGCGTCAATCAGAGCAGGTGGACAAGGTGGTTTTGACTTGTACAGTTGCCAAAAACGGGGTACTTCTTGGGGAGAACCGCGCAATTTAGGCGGTCAAATAAATACATCGGGTGATGAAATTACACCTTTTGTTGACGGCAAAACGCTGTATTTTTCTTCGGATTGGCACATCGGTTTTGGTGGTTTTGATGTCTTCAAAACGGAAGGCGTGACGGGCGAAGTCGTCAATTTGGGCATTGGTATCAACTCTTCAAATGATGATTTGGGCTTCGTGTATGCCCCCTCAGTATCCACGGGTTTTTTGACCTCAAATCGCTTTGGCGGCAATGGAAAATACGATATTTACCGTTTTTCTTCGACTGTTGAACGCGTTAATATTGTGATTTTAGATGATAATAAACGTCCCGTCGGTGATGCTCAAGTGACGGTCGTTGCAGGTAATGTGGCGAATCTAACGGCACAACGCGGCGGTAATTTTTTGGCCAATTTAGGCGATAAAAAACCCTTGACAATTCTGATTAAAAAGGAAGGTTATAAATCTGTCAGCCAAAAAATTGACCCTCAATTCGTTGCCAATCAACGGGTTATGGAAATTCAGTTGGAGCGCAATATTCCGACGCAAATGTCCACAACCGCTATGCCCGAATACAGTGCGATGGTAACGGACGGCTCGTCGGGCGAACCGCTTGAAGGTGTTTTGGTACGTATAATCAATCAAACGACGCAAGCTGAAACGGAAAAAACAACGGACGTTAAAGGTCGTTTTCGGTTTTCCATGACCTCCGACGCTCAATTGCTTTTGACATTTTCAAAAGAAGGCTTCGTGATTGGTCAAAAAATCGTGAAAGCGGGTGATTTAAAGACCAAATATTTAGGAGAAATTGCCTTAAAACCTTCGGCAGTGACGGATAAAATTGCTTTGCCCGAAGAAAAAGTAAAAACGCAAACGCCTTCTGCTAACAATGTGCCTGTAAGTTATGGTACACAAGCAATGCCGAAACAACGTTTGCCGAATGTACCCGCCGTACCGACAAAACCGACCCCCTCAGTATCAGAGCCTGACGGTGAATCTCCGACGGCTACAAAGGGCGAACCTGCCTTTGCGGTGCAAGTCGCGGTTTCGACGTCAAACGCGGTGTTGAATTTGACGAAATTCAATGATTTGAAGAAAATTGGCAACATTTACGTTGTTCCAGAAGAGGGCAAACAGAAAATTCGTTTGGGTGTTTTCAAAACGCGAGTTGAAGCCGATTCTGCTGTAAAAGCTATAACAGCAATGAATTACGCAGGTGTTTTTGTTATATCTGAAAAGAATGCGGCGGCAGTTGCAGAGAATTTGATTAAGGCTTTGCCCAAACCCGTACCTACGCCCGTGAAGCCTACGCAAGCGGTTGCCCCCGTGAAACCGACGCCGAAAGATGTGCCGAGTCAATACTCAACGGTCGCTTTGCCGCCTAAAAAAGTGGAAGAACCCGTGAAACCGAAAGCAGAACCGAAGCCCGAACCGAAGGTGGAAGACAAGACTTTCAAGGTACGCATTGCGGCAATGAAAAAGCCCGAATGGTTTGATGATTCAAAAGTAAGTATGCTTTGGAAAATCGAAAAAATCAAAGAAGGCGCGTTTACGGTCTTCGTCATGGACGGTTTTAAAACATTGGAACAAGCCAAAGATATGAAAAAGAAAGTGCAAACATCGGGTTATAAAGACGCAAAAGTCGTTATACGCGATGGAGAGAAATTGAAAGTTGTGGATTGAGGCCCCTCAGTATTTTTTGTCATTCAGAAGGAATCTAGGGGTTTTTGAGTAAAAAAGCCAATTGCAGCACCTCGCAATTGGCTTTTTTAGTTCAAAACAAGTTACTAATCCCTTGAAATCTGATGATTGTTTGCCCCTTGAAATTTGATTGTTTCGTACCTCGCAATGACTTTTGAAATTTGAAATCAATTCTCACATTATCTTCTTACTTTTGCGCCATGAAACTTGAAGTTATTTTTGAAGACAACCACCTCATTGCGGTCAACAAACCCGCAGGGATTTTGGTACAAGGCGATGAAACAGGCGACAAACCGCTTTCCGATTACGTGAAAGATTATATAAAAGCCCGTTATGGCAAGCCTGGCGATGTGTTTTTGGGCGTTTGCCACCGCATTGATAGACCCGTTAGTGGGGCCGTGATTTTTGCGCGCACCTCGAAAGCGTTGGAACGGATGAACAAAATGTTCGCCGATAGAGAAATCGAAAAAACGTATTGGGCCGTCGTCAACGAACGCCCCGACCCGCTTGAAGGGACGCTCGTGCATTACCTCGATAAAGACCGTGAGCGCAATGTGACAAAGGCGCTCGACGCACAAAGCCGCCGTCATCCCGATGCAAAACGCTCTGAATTGCACTACGCACTCATCAGCAGCATGGGCGATCAACACGTTTTGGAGGTGCATCCGCAGACGGGAAGGCCGCATCAAATCCGCGCACAACTCGCTAAAATTGGTCTGCCGATTCGTGGCGATTTGAAATACGGAGCGCGTTCACCGAACTTAGACGCTTCGATTTGCTTGCATTGTCGTTCCATGAAATTTATTCATCCGACGCTCAAAACGCCCGTTATTGTTACTGCCGATGCACCGCAAAAAGAAGCAACTTGGCGTTTGTTTGCAACGATTTTAGGATGATAATTTATAACTTTTGGAAAGTTGCAAACTTTCCAAAAGTTGTAAGCCGATATTAGACCCCCTCAGTATTTTACTGGAAATAAAGGGGATGTTTCATTTTGCTTGAAAAGTAGTTTACACTTTTTTAGCAAGATTTACTAAATTTGAAAAATTTAGT
>JAYSRS010000149.1:0-5801 GCA_043720935.1 Saprospiraceae bacterium | reverse complement strand
TTGACGCGGGTTTTAAACCCGCGTCAAGTTGTAACTAATTGATTATCAATGAATTTACCGCTATGTTTTTATTTTGCGATAAATAACCGATGATTCCGTAATTAATTGTATCGGTTGATTTATGATAATATGAATCATAAATTGACCAACCATCCTTCGGCTTATTGTCGCTCAAACGGAACGGGACATCAATCATATTTTGAATCGTCATGTCCACTAAATGGCCAAAAACACGGATTGAACCCTTATTTTTAGCAAAAAGGTAGTCCACATTAGCCCGAATCTGACCGCCTACGTCGTCATAACCCAAGTTGCGGAAGCCTTTGTCGCGGAGATAAAAGCCACCTATATTATAACGTATATTTTTACTGAGGGGGCCGTTAAAGTTCAAATCCACGCGGTAATCCACGCCCGTTCTTTCGCCGTCGGCATTGACGGCATTCGTTACGTTGTTATTGTAACGTGTCAAACGCGCCATTCTAGGCGTGCCGCGAATCGCTTCCGCAACGCCTTCGGGCTTAATCGTTTCCAATTGCTTCGCACTGATAACATTGACCGCCATTGTGGATTCGAGCTTGCGAACGGGCTGACGACCTGCCGTAATGACGAGTTCGTCGGTAAGATTGGCGTTTTCTTCCATCTTGACATCGAAAGTCGAAGCATTGCCAACGGCAATTTCAACCGAGTTCATGCCGATAAACGAGAACACGAGCGTCGCTTTTTCCTTGACTTTTAGGCTATAGCCGCCGTTTGCATCGCTAATCGTGCCGTTTGTTGTGCCTTTTTCAAGCACGCTGACGCCGCCGAGCGCGTCGCCGCCGTCACTCGTGATTTTGCCGCTAACGACGCGTTGAGCGATGAGTGAACTGCTGATAAACAGCAATACCGCTACGCATAGATGTTTGATTGTGTAACTTTTTTCCATTCTGAATTTCCTTGAAAAGTGGTTTATCGAACAAGCCGTTTTGTTATAAATCGGTTGCTGCGGTTTATAAATGTGTGAAAAATTTTAGGTTTTGCGTTTTGCGTTTTGCGTCGCTCGGGCAACTCAAAACCCGAAACGCAAAACTTGGCTGAAAACGACTGGTAAAAGTAGCAATTAGTTTGGTGAACTATTAAACTAATTAACTATTAGTTTTATAAAAATAGGGTTTTTTCTCAATTACTACGAATAGACGTTTGAGAATCGCTATTTTGACGAAATAAAAATAAATGAAAATAATAAAAAGACCCGACCTTATGGGAAATAAATTAACCAATTTAACTACTTTTGTACTACTCAATGATGAGTGACGGCACCCAATTTTCATTTAAAAAATATTGACAATGCATTTGACACTTTTTCCGAAGCACGGCGGCGTGTGGGAAGGCACTTATAAGCGCATCAATGCGGCTGGCGAGTTGATGTGGGAACATAAAAGCCGCCTCTCATTGCGCCTCGACGGCAACGCGTGGCGGCAATCAAATCTCTACGAATTTCCCGGCGGGCGCGTAGAGTTTCATAATTTCGGCCTGTCGCATTTCGACGAAAAGGGCGTGATGACCTTCGACAATCCCCGAATTTATGGCAAATCTTGGGAAACCGACGGCAGTATCATCCTTTGGTGGACGTACAAGGAAGAGTCTAGCTCAAAACTCTACGAAATCATTAATCTCATTGACGACAAACATCGGATGCGCGTCTGGCAACATTCCACAAACGGCGTTTTTGAAGGCTTGACAATGATTGAAGAATGGAAAATCGCCGAACCCGAAACGATTCCATTTGAACATTACGAAGAGAAATCTTACGTTTTAGAAGCAGAAATGGCTTAGGATGTCGGATGTCGGATTTGGGATGTCGGCAGTTCACCGCCGAAATCCCAAATCCGAAATGACAAACAGGCCCCTCAGTATTTTGCGACATAAAGCCGATAATTCCGAAAACTTATCACTTATCACTACAAAACTTATCACTTACGATATGGGAATGACCATAACCGAAAAAATCATGGCGCGCAATTCGGGCCGCGAGAAAACTGTCCCGGGCGAACTCGTTTGGGTAGATGTACATACCGTTATGACGATGGATTACCTCGGAAAACAGACCTTCAATCAGTTGCACAAACTCGGTGTGACCGAAGTTTTTGACAAAAATCGCGTAATTTGCGTCTCCGACCACTTGATTCCGCCGCCGACCGAACAGTTTGCGACGATGCTCAATCAATGGCGCGAAGTCGTCCGTGAGCATGACATTAAAAACTTCTACGATTTAGGTCGTCAAGGCATTGCCCATCAAATTATGGTCGAACAAGGACACGTCCTTCCTGGTAAAATCAGCATTGGCACGGACTCTCTCACGCGAATACGTATGGGGCGGTCGGTGCAGTTGGTAATGCAGTCGGCGTTACGGATGCGGCTGTCGCAATGGCAACGGGCAAAACGTGGTTTCGTGTACCCGAATCCGTTAAATTTGTTGTGTCTGGTCAGTGGCAACCGTGGGTGATGGGTAAGGATTTGAGCTTACACATTATGGGGATGATGCATTGGAACGGGCATTTGATATACAAAACTTTGGAATATACGGGCGAAGCAATCGAGGCTTTGGGTATGGCAGGACGTATGACTTTATGCAATATGACGGTTGATTTAGGGGCTAAAAACGGCATTATTGCCCCTGATAAAGTCACTAAAAAATACTTGAAAGGCCGCACTGAAGACGATTGGCAGATGCTAAAAAGCGACAAAGACGCGCATTATGACGCCGTTTATGAAGTCAATGTGTCAAATGTAGGTCCAACCGTCGCAATGCCCGATAAATTAGACGACATTGTGCCTGTCGAAAAACTGATTGGAACGAAATTCAACAAGGCGTTTGTCGGTACATGTACGAACGGGCGCGTCGAAGATTTTGAAATTATGGCTAAAATACTGAGGGGTAAGCAAATTCATAAATCCGTCAATATGATATGCGTTCCCGCCTCGCAAGATGTGTATTTGGAAGCGATGGAAAAGGGGTATTTGGCAACCCTCGTGCGGGCAGGTGCGGCGATTGACACACCTTCGTGTGCGGCTTGTGCGGGCATTCATACGGGCGTTGCGGGCGACGGCGATGTGGTTTTGTCGGCAGGAAATCGGAATATGAAAGGGCGGATGGGCAGCAAAAACGCGCAAATTTACTTGACTTCTCCCGCCGTTGTGGCCGTTTCAGCCATTTTTGGCGAAATTAGAGACCCGAGAACAACGAATTTAGATTAGCTTGTATTACGGACTTCAGTCCGTGAATGTTTTTTTATATCACGGACTTCAGTCCGTGATATAAAAAACAAACGATTATGAACCGTTGCCATTTTATCAAAACGGAATTATCGGTTAAAAGACGCAAGCGTAAACTTAGAACTCCAATTTATTGATTTTCAACGAGTTACAATCTGACGCGGGTTTAAAACCCGCGTCAGATTTGATGTTGCGTCTTTTAACCGATAATTCCGTATCAAAATACCGCTTTTGCAAGCCTCATTTTACTACTCTCCTTTACAGCTTCATGGAGCTCTGCTCAAACGGAACGTGCCGATAAAATCGGTAATCCCCTTTTGCAAGATTTTCAGACGCCGCCGAATGCGGCAAAACCCCGCGTGTGGTGGCATTGGATGAACGGCAATATCACGAAGGACGGCATTCAAAAAGACTTGGATTGGATGGAACGCATCGGGATTGGTGGTTTTCATAACTTCGATGCGAATTTGTTTACGCCCGTCGTTGTGCCTAAAAAATTGGTGTTTATGACGCCCGAATGGAAGGATACCCTCAAATTTACAACGGAATTGGCCGATAAAAAAGGGCTTGAAATGGCTATTGCGGGTTCGCCAGGATGGAGTGTGACAGGCGGGCCGTGGGTGAAGCCACAAGATGGGATGAAAAAATATGTGTGGACAGAAACCCGCGTCGAAGGTGGAAAAACCTTTTCGGGCAAGTTGCCGCAGCCGTCTGATGTCATTGGAAAGTTCCAAAATACCAAAATTACTGAGGGGGGTGTTTCGGGCGATTATGTAGGCAAAAAGCCGACTTTTTATCAAGATGCCTTGGTTTTTGCCTATCGTTTGCTTAAGAACGACGTTGTTTTTGCTGATTTGAAACCTACAGTTACGTCAAGTGGCGGCAGTTTTAATGTGAAAGATTTGACCGATGGTGACTTGGCCAAAACAAGTTTTTTACCCCCAAAAGCGATTGGCGAAGACGCGTGGATTCAATACGCATTTGATGCCCCGCAAACATTTAAGGCTTTTTCTGTCATGGGGGCTTTGCATTCGCCGTTGGAGGAGTTTCAAGGCAGTCCCGAAAATCGGACGTTGAAAGTGAGTGATGACGGTATCAATTTTAAAGATACGCTGGTGCTATTTGGCAATAAAGGCATTCATAATGGCAGTGCTGTGCCTCAAATTACGGTCAGTTTCGCCCCCATAACGGCTAAATACTGGCGTTTGAGCTACAAAACCTTGCCGCCGCCTTTCAATCCTTTTGCTGCTTTGGGCGGCGGTAGTCCGACGGAGGTAAAACCCGATGGTGTAGAAATAGCTGAATTTGTCTTGCATCCGACCGAACGGATTATGCGTTTTGAAGAAAAAGCGGGCTTTTCGCCGTGGAAAGAAACAACGCCGACTTTTATGCCACAAGGCACGGACGCGATTCCTACTGAGGGGGTCGTTGATTTGACCACTAAAATGTCGGCTGATGGTACGCTAAATTGGACTGTTCCCGAAGGCAATTGGCAAATTATTCGGTTCGGATGTGTGGTGTCGAATTTTGGGAAATTTCCGACATTCGACGTCGAAGGCCCCTCAGTATAAATGGTGTTTTTAGTCGTTTTTAAACTCATAAAAACAAATCGTCTATTGTAAGTGAATTAGTAATTAAACCGACTGAATATTGATTTTGTACCAAACCAAACGCGCTTATGAATACCCAATTAACGTGTTTTTTGGTTTTCGTTCCACTTTGAAATCGCCACATTTTTTGGCGTAATTGGTCGGCATAATCCTTGGTCAAAGTGAAAGGTTGGTTATAAAATTTGATTTCAAAAAGGTTAATTGTATGGTCATTTCGGTCAAGAACCATGTCAATTTGAACACCTTCCGCTTCGCTTGTTCCTTTTTGATAGAAAGAGGAAACGGTTGAAAAAATGCCTGCAATACTAAGGGCTTGTTTGATTTGGTCTGAATGTTTCAAACAAACGCCTTCAAATGCAAAACCTGACCATGTTTTGTAGGCAGGTGTTTGACTCAAATGTTGCCATAAATTGCGCCCTTGTTGACGATTTTTCTCAATAAATTGAAGATAAAAGAGCGAATATTCATCGTCTAAACGGTACAATTTGTCTTTTTGAGTTTTGCCGAAAGGATAGGTTTCGGAGATAAAACCTGATTGCATCAATTCATTGATAATAGTTGAAAAACCACCGCCGTTGCCTAATTTACTGATGTCAATGAGTTCATTTCTGGTCATGCCTTGCCGTTTTTGAGCAAGTGTCCGAACGACTAAAATATGATTTTCCGAATTAGGAAACAGGGAGGTGTAAAGCCGATTAAATTCATCATTTAACAAGCCATTTTTAGCAAAGCAAAGGGTGTCAATGTTTTGAACGACACTTTTTGAGGCGTCAATTTCTTTCAAATAATGCGGCACACCACCGACTGCCATGTAAAGTTGAACAATTTGATAACGGTCGTAATAATGACCCCGACTTTGTAAATATTCTTCCGTTTCAGCGAGCGTAAAAGGTGATAAATGTAGGTGTTTTGTAATGCGATTATGGAGTCCACCCG
>JAYSRS010000148.1:0-2075 GCA_043720935.1 Saprospiraceae bacterium | reverse complement strand
GCGGCGTAGCTGCAAAATCTCGGTAATGCTCAAGCCAACAACGACTTTTACCATGCGGTGTAACCGCAAAACAGCACGTTTAGCGGTTACACCGCATAAAAAAAGTTGAGCTTCGGGCAATATTACCGAGATTTTGCAGCTACGCCGCAGTCAGACATTTTAATATAACGTATCAACGCTCGACTCTAAAGGACTTGGTACTGCGTAACATCAGTTCTTAATTTTTAATTCCATTTTCATCTTGCCAAAACCGCTTGCCGCCGCAGCGATTCTCTCAACGATTTCAAAGCGCGACTCATGTGTGCTTCGATGGTTTTGACGCTCAAATTCAATTTTTGAGCAATATCAGCTTGCGTCATATTGCTGTCTCTGCTCAAACGAAAAATCAATTTCGCTTGCGGTGTCAACGCTTCAATCGCCGCTTCGATGAGCTTATTTGTCTCACTGCCAATGATTAAATCGGATGGAGACGCGTCATTTGCTTGAAAATCGCCTACCAAATCGTAGGTTTTGCGCCGTTGCCGATTGAGATAACGCAGGTGGTCAATCGCCAAATTCCGCGTGGCACGTACCAAATACGCACTGATTGACGCCTGAATTTGCAGCACCTCGCGGTTCTTCCAAATCTTCAAAAACACGTCACTCACGACCTCCTCCGATGCGTCGTGCGCCTTCAAATACGTAAACGCATAGCGACAAAGGCTGCTGTAATGCCGATGAAAAAGCTGCTCAAAAGCGGCGTAATCGCTCTGACTTGTCACTTGCTGAATGAGGCGTGCATCCGTTAATTCATACATTTTAGTTGCCGTACTAGCCATAGGTGTGAAGTGCGTTAAGTTTTTCTAAAAATATTCTTGTTATTTAGGGGAATTTCAATCTATGCAAACGTTTGCACAAAAAATTCAAAAAATTATTTCCTTCTTAGTGAAGAAGCTCTAACTATCAAATCTGCGTGTAAAACGATATTTTTGGGAACAAAAACGCCATTTTCGGCCTCAACTTGCTCTAAAAAGAGTTGAGCTGCCTTTTGACCCATTTCAATCGGTTGCTGCTGAACGGTTGTCAAAGCAGGTTCTATGTAGTTTGTAAAAGACTCATTTGCGAAGCCAACAAGAGCCACATCTTCGGGTATTTTTAAGCCTTTTTCTTTCAAAAACTGCATTGCACCAAGGGCGGATAAATCGCTTGCACAGAAAATAGCGTCGGGTGTTTCTGACAAAGACCAGAACAATTCCGCTCCTGCCCTACCCCCTTCAATTCGTAAATTATTGATGTGTATGTAATCTTCTCGAATCGGTAAATTGTGGGCTGCAAGGGCGTCTTTATAGCCTCTTAGCCGTTCTTTGTAGATATCTAAGTTCAGATTTTCGCTTGTAAAAGTGGCAACTCGACGACAACCTTGCTCAATCAGATGTTCGGTTGCCTTGTATGCCCCGCGATAATCGTCAATTGTAACGGTCGAAATATCGTTTTGATAAATAACACGATCAAATAATACGAGTGGAATACCACGTTTTTTTAAATCTATAAGATGCTGAAAATCAATTGTTTCTTTCGATATTGATAAAACAATACCATCCACTTGAGCGCGGAGTAAGGCTTTAATGTCCATCAATTCTGCTTCATAACTTTCATTCGACTGACAAATCATCACGTTGTAACCTGCTCGATTCGCTTCCATCTCAATACCACGGACAACCGATGCAAAAAAACTACGGTCAGCCGTCGGTACAATCACCCCAATTGTGTAAGTTCGTCCACTTCGCAAAGCCGACGCCACCCCGTTTACATGATACCCAACCCGCTGCGCTACATCTTTCACCAATTGCTTTGTTTCACTACTGATGCGGGGATTATCGTTCAATGCACGAGAAACCGTCGAAGCCGTTATATTAAGTTCTCTTGCTATATCGCTTATTGTTGATTTTTTTGACATGAATGCAAACGTTTGCACAAATGTAGAACGACATTTGGAATCTGCAACACTATTTTATATATTTTTTGTGAAATTTTTTATTTCGTCTATAAGGAATGCAAAATAAATAAAAGCGTATTTTCATACACCCTGTTTTTCG
>JAYSRS010000147.1:0-2087 GCA_043720935.1 Saprospiraceae bacterium | reverse complement strand
ACGATATGCATTATGGCATCATAAAAGCATATATTTTCGTAAGAAACAAGTTCAAAACGTTCGTAAAAAAACAGCATACATTTTAAATCAGTACCAAAGATTTTATTGTTTTGGAGACCTCCTACCTAGCCATCAAACGTGCCTCTATACCTATTTGGCAAACACACCCATTATTGGGAATAGGTACTGGCAATTTCGTAAAAAGCCTAAATATAGAACAAAAAAAGGGCGTTTATCCACAAAAATTGCCACTTTTTGAAGCCCATTCCACTTATCTTGGTACTTTGGTAGAAAATGGTATTTTTGCAGCCATCGCCATTATCTTACTTTTCGGCCTCTTGTGGCAACGCATCTACAACGCCGAAAATCTAAAAACAGATAATTTTTTAATCGCCTTATTGGTATGTTTGGCCATCGTTTTAATTGAAAGCATCGCCCTCGACACGATGAATTTTAGACATTATTGGCTCTTGTACGCGCTCGCCTGGGCCTATCCAAAAATTTCAAAACAAGACTTGGTAAATGTCTCTTGATTCGCCAAACCTAACTTAAGAACGCTCCAAGGGTCAACAACCCTTGGAGCGTTACAAATAATTGAGAACCAATATCTTATAAAATTTATACCCCTCAGTATTTTGTTGATTTATTGCGCTCAACCCAATAACTCAATAACTCATTTTTTCACTCTATCCGCATTTGCCTTCATAAAACCCGCCCAAGAATCGTGTTTTTTACCACCGCCCAAAGCACTATTCGACTGATAATGATGACAAACGGCCACCGCCAAAGCATCTGACGCATCGAAATAGCTTGGTTCAATCGGGCGTTTCAAAATATGGCCCAACATCGCCGCCACTTGTTCTTTTGACGCATTCCCGTTGCCAACGACGCTTTTTTTCACCGTTTTAGGCAAGTATTGAGAAACGGACAAACCATGAACCATCGCCGCCGCCATTGCCACGCCTTGTGCGCGACCTAGTTTGAGCATAGATTGAACGTTTTTGGCATAAAAAGGCTCTTCAATCGCCATTTCGGTCGGTTTATACGTGTCAATCGCCCACGCTACTTTTTCAAAAATCCGTTTCAATTTCTCGCTCGGGTCGTCCACATGTGTGAGCGTAAGGATGCTCATCGTGATGAGATTCAAGTTTCTCCCTTCGATTTCAAGGACGGCGTAACCCAAAAAATTGGTGCCGGGGTCAATGCCCAAAATGCGATATGTGTCTTTTTTCAAAATGTATAATTTAGTATCACGGACTTCAGTCCGTGAGTGTTTGACTTTCCACGGAATGAAGTCCGTGATACTAAAAGGCCAAAAATACTGAGGGGTCTGTTTCCAACAAAATTTTTAAAAATATTTGTTTATAAAATCTTTTCACAACTTTAAAGTAACGCGACTTTAAAGTCGCGCTATATGAATAGGAACAGTCTTAATCGCTGAAAAACCATGTTTAAACGAAGCAAAACAAAAAATTACAGATAGCGATAGAATACAATTCGTTAAAAACCACCAAATTTGCCCTCTATACATAAAACGGGGTAAAATTCCGCTTTTCTGCTAGTTGCTTAATGGTACACGCAGCGACGGGAAAGGGGTGGTTTGTTTTATTTTCTTGAAAAATTGTAAATTTTTCAAGAAAATAAAACAAACCTTTCTCGGGTTTTACCCCATTTCGTGTGCCGTCTCTCAACGCATCTAAAACGACGAACTTATCAAAACTTATCAAAAAATAACTGCATTTCTGCAACAACAACCGCGCTACGTGTCGTGGTTTCTAAAAGCCCTCATCGTCGGGTTATTTTTGGCTTTGCTGTGGTACGACCTCTTCAAACGTGAAAATTTCGACGAGATTTATGTCCTTTTTCTGTCAGAATTGCGAGGCGAAAATACATTTTGGCTCATCGCTACGCTCCTTTTCTTACCTTTGAATTGGGCCACCGAGACCTTAAAATGGTTGCCCCTCGTGCGTCGGGCGCAACCTTTGGGCTTTTGGGCAGCCTTTCGAGCCGTTTTTGCGGGGGTTACATTCTCCTTATTTTTCCCGAATCGGACGGGCGAATTTGGCGGACGCATCTTGTTTTTAAAG
>JAYSRS010000146.1:0-17792 GCA_043720935.1 Saprospiraceae bacterium | reverse complement strand
TCAATGTTTTAGTAACATTCACGTCCTATATGGACAAGAAAAAAACATCATTTTAAATTTAAAACCCATCAATCAACAAATTCTAAACCTATTAGGAGACAAGTACAATAAATACTATTTTCTAATTTAGGTGTGGGAAATGTCAGATTATACTTTACAAATTCCCTTATTTTAAATACAAAAAAAAATCCCGAATTCTCTGTTAGAGCATTCGGGATGGGCCCTATTTTTCATCAAAATAGGGAGGGGTGCTAAAAACATTGGCCACGTCGTTATTCTTCAAATTCAGCCGACAAAATACGCAAGACTTCTGCCGCCGTTTCTTCTTCAAGTTCTGTTCTGCGGACAATCTCGTCGAGTTTCAACGCCAAAACGGAACGGGCCGAATCACAACCGATTTTCTTAAATTCGGCGATAATCCACGGCTCGATTTCGTCCTTGAATTCTTCCAAATCTACGTCTTCCAATTCGACTTCATCTTCGCGGAATACGTCAATTTCGTAGCCCACCAAACTACCTGCGAGCTTGATATTCGTGCCGCCTTTACCGATTGCCAACGAAACTTGGTCGGCTTTCAAGGTCACGGCAGCGCGTTCTCCTGCTGCGTCAATCTCGACATTGCTCACTTTTGCAGGCGTCAAAGCGCGCTGAATGAGCAATTGAATGTTCGTCGTATAGTTGATAATGTCAATATTTTCGTTCCGTAATTCGCGCACGATGCCGTGAATCCGCGCCCCACGCATACCCACGCACGCCCCAACGGGGTCAATGCGGTCGTCGAAACTTTCGACCGCAATTTTAGCGCGTTCGCCAGGAATCCGAACGATTTTTTTGATGACAATAACGCCGTCTTCGATTTCAGGTACTTCGCCTTCGAGCAAACGCTCCAAAAATTTCTCTTCGGTGCGGCTCATAATAATGACAGGCGTGGCGTTTTTCATCTCTACTTTGGAGATAATGCCCTTCACTTGGTCGCCTTTGCGGTAAAAATCGCCGCGAATCATCTCCGTTCTTGGCAAAACAATCTCGTTGCCCGTCGCATCGTCGAGAACGAGAATCTCTTTTTTCAAGACTTGGCTGCATTCGCCAATCACGAGTTCGCCTACGCGTTCGACGTATTTCTTGTAAATATCGTCTTTTTCCAAGTCCATAATCCTTGAAATCAAGGTCTGACGGGCCGCTTGAATCGCACGGCGTCCGAACTCCTCGATGTCGAGTTGTTGGTAACATTCGTCGCCGATATTGTAGTCGGGGTCAATCAAAACGGCTTCCGAAAAGGACACTTGAGCGCGTTCCTCCGTGACTTCGCCGTCTGGCACAACCTCGCGGACGCGCCAAAGTTCTAAATCACCGCGTTGTGCGTTGACGATAACGTCAAAATTTTCATCCGTTCCGTATTTTTTCTTAATCAACGTTCTAAAAACGTCTTCTAAAACGCGCAACAGTGCGGCGCGGTCAATATTCTTTCCTGCTTTAAAGTCAGAGAAAGAATCAACGAGATTCATCAACATTTGTCTTAATTTTTAAATAATGTATTTGCGAATTTATGCGCACCCATCCTTGCAAATTTATTTGCAAACGCGCTGCGAAACTTAAAAAAACTAGAACTTAACCATTACAATTGCTCTTTTAATTGAGCTAAATGGCATATCCTTAGTTATTAATTCCTTTACTTTTTTCTTACCTTCTTTTCTAATTTCCTCCCATTCCAAGGTAACTTTTTCGGCATCAACGGCGGTTAAAACGCCTTCAATTTTGACCCCCTCAGTATCTAGCACCTCCAAAGTTCGTCCGACGTTCCGTGGATATTGCCGCGCAAATTTCAAAGGCCGACTTGTGCCAGGAGACGAGACTTCAAGCGTATAATCGTCGCCTAAAATACCTTTTCCAGTACCTTGCGGGTTCTCTTCGTCAACGCCGTCGAGCCAATTTTCGATAAAACGGCTCAATTTTCGACATTTGTCAAAGTCCACCCCTTCGTCGGCGTCAATGATAACTTCGACCGCTTTTGCGGGTGAAATCGTCAATTCTATGAGAAAACAGTCTGTCCAATCTTCTTCTTCAAACTTGTGCCGCACAAGTTCTTCTAATTGCATTTGAATCATATTCAATAATTTTTGTAAACAAAAAGAGGGAAGCGTTTACCGCGACCCTCTTTTCCGAGATTCTTTTTAACCTGCCACAAAGATAGAATTTTAGTTGGGAAACGACCAAATAATTTATTGGATTTTAGAATGGCCCACTGATTTGACTGATTCGACTGATGTACACTGATTTTTTTGTCATTCCGAAGAGACCTAAAAAATCAGTGTAAATCAGTTGAATCAGTCAAATCAGGGAGCCATTTTGAAATTAATTGACTAGCAGATATTCAAACTGCAAAATCAAGGCAACCATCAAAAAAAGCATGTGTAAAGCCTCTGCCGTTGCGGTGTTGATGCGTTGAAAAACCATAGACAACAAGACACCTACGGGAACGGCTACCGTTAGAAAATGAACGAGGCCAACGCCTGTTTGCACCAAAACGGTCAATCCACCGAACAAAATGAGCCAATAAAGAATGCTTAAATATTTTTGAACGGTCATGTTTCGGCGGCTGAAAAACTGCGTACTTGCCCCAACGGTGAGCAATAAAATGAGGGCGATAACGCCAATTTTGATGTATAAAGTTGGGCTTTCGTAGCGAGAAAAGCTGAAAAAATTGAGATTATTGAAGAAATGATTACCGATTTGAGGCAAAATGCCGTGCCAAAAACAATAAACGGCAACTAAAAAAAACGGCACTAAATAACCGATAATGAACATCAAAAACTCTTTTCCCCGCAAGCCCCGCAAAATACCAAGCCCGATGATGCCCCAAACGATGAACAACACATAAGAGAAATGGAACAGGCTTGCGACGCCTAACCAAAGCCCTGCATCGAAAATACGACCTGCCACGTAGCTGTTTTTATACGTATCAAAAAGGTAGAATAATGCCAAGATAACAAATGTATTAGCCAATAAAACGGACGATAATACAAGAAAATCGGGCATTAAACAGCTAAAAAGGCAGTAAAATACGCCAGGCAGTAGCGACACTTCGGTTGCGACGCGGTAACGGGCAATTGTGATGTTGAGGGCCGTTGCTTGGAAAAAAACGAGCAAAAATGCGGCAATACTTGCCGTTATACTGAGGGGGGGCAATTCTGCAAACATCCACACCGTCAGAATGCCTTGCGGCGGCGGAACGACGGTCGCAGGGTGTATAAATGAGCTTGCGCGCAGGATGCCGAGATAAAAAAGCAGCAAAATATTGGCAAGTGGTTGATTAGTCCGAAAAAGTGTGAGCATTTTATTTCCGTTAGTTGTCTGTTATGTTGTTCGAGATTGTATCACTTTTAAGGTCGAGCGTTGATGCGTTACAAGACATTTACGAAATCTTAAAAATTTCGTAAATATTAGCGCATTTAAAGCATAACAATCAACGCTCGACTCTAAAAAAGTTGCTAAATCTACAAACTTAACACGTTATAATAATAGGTGCTAATTTTTAGAAAGGGGTAAAAGTATTAAAATTCCAATAACTCACGGATAACTTGACGTAAAGTCTCATTTTTCCCTTCATCTTCTTGTAAAAAATCGCTAAAACCCGTCGTTTGAGGCAATTCCGTAAAGGCTTTTGAGAGGTCGAGCGCGTCTTGATGTTGGGAAACGAACCGATTTTGACGCGCAAGTTCGTCGGCAAGGTACGCTTGTTCGGTCTGCCCGATTGTCGGAATGAGCAAGGCTTTTTTTTGCAAAGCCACCAAATCCATCAAACTGCTGTAACCGCTTCGGCAAATCACAACGTCGCTTTCCATAATTTTTTTATTTAACTCTTTGCCTGTCAATACGTTGTGTATGTCAATTTTATTTATACAATTATCTGTTTTTATTGTTAAATTGTTATCCGAAACGCCACGAACGAGGCAAAAACGGTCTAAATACTGAGGGGCCTCTTTTTCGTCTAAATTCTCCGCTAAAATTATTTTTTCTAACTGGCTCAATATTTTTTCTTCTAACACAGTCCGTTGCGGCTCGGGGCCAGAGAGGACGATAATAGCGCGGTATTTTAATTCGGCAGCAAAATTTCTCATGCGACTCAATGTACCTAAGTAATTGATTGTCAATTTTTTAGACAGTTTTTCTACAAAAAAAGGAGAGGCCAAATCCCCCGCTAAGTTCTGTTCCGAAGCCACATCAGGAATCCAAAGGGCATCGAAACGGCGAATAAAAAAATGGTTGACAACATTGACAAACGGCTGTAAAAAACGCATCGGTATCAGAATCTGAACTTGGTGCGTCATAAAAATCGAGTGCGTTGAGCGACTAAAAAAGCCAAAACGATTGTCAGAAATCACAGCATCAACGGCTTCCTTTTTTAGAAATTTCTTCAACCAAAAATATTCTAAAACACACCCCCTCAGTATTTTATGCCCTTGAACGGCCATCGAAAGCGTCATACTCCGAAACGGATAACGAATGTTATAAGCGGGTAACTCGACGGCGCGCACATGTGGAAATTCGCGCCGCAACAAGGCCAAAGCTCCGCCGTCGGAAGCCAAAATGACCGTCGCACCCGCTTCTTGCAAGGCTTCAATAATCGGAATGCAGCGCGTTGCATGGCCCAAACCCCAATTGAGCGGTGCAACTATGACCGTTTTTTTTTTCATGGACAACACATTTTTTACGCGTTTTGACGTTTAGCTTTGCAGAATTTAAAATGTCAGTAACATCAAAAACCTCAACTTACCTCGAATTTCAACAAAAGCGACTTGTCATTGCGAGGAGGCACGACGAAGCAATCCCTTGGTTTTCAGCACAATATTAATTGAAAAACAACTATTTCCAAGCAAAAATGCTGCTAAAAACTTAAAGATTGCTTCGTGCCTCGCAATGACGACTTAATTACTTGCGAGACACGAAGCAATTATAAAAAGCAAAACAATACAAATTGGATAAATTATATTTTACAAATTCCCTTATTGCTAATCTTAAAATTCAAGTTAGAAATATTTAAAAAATTAATGTCAATATGAAAAAAGTAATCATTGGTTGTTTGTTTTTAAGCCTCGTCGCGGTGACGGCGAGCGGCTGCGGGATGTTCAAAAAAAAGTGCAACTGCCCACATTTTGAAGCGGCGAAGTAACGATTTTCAAGCAAAAGTCGCTCGTTTTTATAAAAAATGGCCTTACAAACGCGCTGTTTGTAAGGCCATTTTTTAATCGTTATTCCTATTTAAACCTAACGCGGGTTTGAAACCCGCGTTAGGTTTCGGGCTATTTTACCCCCGCAGTATTTTTGACCGTTTTGGCTATTCTAAGCCTCAAAATGGTTGCCCATGCGTCAAACCAATCACTTTTTTGGTCAGCGTCGGCCAATAATGTAGCGTTTTTAAGGTCAATTGTGTACTCGTTTTTTTCCCAAAAAGATGCTGCAAATACTGCCCCGCCCAAATCCGCGACCTAAAATTTGCTTGCCAAACGCGGTCGTATTGCTTGATTAAATCGGCTTTTTCTAACTGTCCATCAAAATAAAAAACCAACAAAGTGGCCAACAATTTTGACGCGCGCATGGCCATACTCATGCCGTTGCCACAAAGCGGCGTTATCGCACCTGCCGCGTCGCCGAGCATAAAAATGCCGTTGAGATAAGTCGCCTTCGGATGAAAATAGACGTTGCTAATGACCATTGGCTTGTCAAACAAGAATTCGGATTCCGTAAAAACGCGCTTCAAAAATGGGTTTTTGTGCAAAATTTTGGCCTCCATCGCCTTCAAATCGTTGCCAGAAGCCTGTAAATTGCTCGATTTCGACAAATAACAGAGGCAAAAACGGTCGTTATCCACTTTCGACATACCACAATAACCGTCTTTAAAATTGTGCAATTCAATCCGATTGGCTGCTAAATCAGTTTTGATATGGTATTTTACACCGATATAATTAGGCCGTTGCGCCGTATTTTCGCTTGTCAATTTTGCAAAATTCGGTGCGTATTTTCCAAAACTCCCACAGACAATTTTGGCCGAAAACACGCCTTGCGAAGTCATGATTTGGCTTAACAAATCATCAACAATCTTAACGTCTAACACTTTGCAATTTTCATAAATAACAACGCCTTTTTGACGGGCTAATGCGCATAAATAATGGTCTAAACTGTACCGACTAATTCCAAAACCGCCCAATGCCAAGGGGCTTTCCAACATAAAACCCGACTCGGACGATACACCTAACTGATTGATTTTAGGCAAGTTAAGTCCATCAAGTGGCACACCCAAGCCTGTGAGAAAATCCCAACTTTCCATCGAAATATATTCGCCGCAGACTTTGTGTTGCGGATAGGCGTTTTTCTCAAAAAGCACGACTTCGACGCCTTTTTCAGCCAATTGAATTGCCAAACACAAACCGCCGAGGCCACCACCGATAATGCCGCACGGATAAATTTTAGTCGTTGACGCTGTTTCCATAGATGATGATTTCATGTCGAAAAGCCCATTTATTTTTAACTAAAAAACGAGACGCACCCGCTTTTTTGATAATATCTAACCACTCTTTTTTCTTAAAGCCTCGCGCTACGGAAAGCGGCGCATCGTTTTTGACCAAATAAGATTTTGAAAAGAGGCCCGTCAGTAACTTGATGGCATAATACGCTATCGGATTACGTTCTAAATCATTGATTACCAAAGTAATACGCCGCTCTATGGCGAATTGTATCAACTCAATTAGCTGCGCCTCGGTCAGATGATGACAGAACAAACAGGCGTGAATGATGTCAATGTGCGGTACGTGCAGAAACATATTTCGGTAATCGTCGCATATCAATTCGATGTTTTGACTTTCATTTTGACGGCTTGCGTAGTCAATACAGACGGGTTTCAAGTCAATGCCAATGAGTTTCAGCGTCAATTTTTTACGCAATTGCCAGCGTTTTATGTGCTTCAACGTGTCACCGCCGCCGCAACCGATGTCAATGAGGGTGTAAGGCGTGTCGGGCTTGACAATCTTTTTCAAGGCCGAAAATGTGATGTTATAACCGCCCAACAACGTGTTAATTCTATCCAATTCTTTAAGGTTTTGGAACAAATCTGCTGTCGGAATGTCATCGGCATCTAACAGTTCTTTTTGATGACTTCTATGCGTAAGTAATTGAATCATAATAATTTATGCGATTTAAAAGTCAATGCCTAGACATTTTTGCTTTGGCATTTTCACGGCGGCGTAGCTGCCAAATCTCGGTAACATATATCAACAAATTCTTTTTTAAAATGCGGTGTAACCGCAAAATATATCGTTTAGCGGTTACACCGCAATAAAAATTGAAGATTAGTTGAGTATGTTACCAAGATTTTGCAGCTACGCCGCAATTTGACACGAAGTATTAAGATTGTCGCTCAATTTTTAATTCTCAATTTTTAATTTTTAATTTGACAAACTTGCATCGTTTCGACCGTCAAACCCGGCCCAAAAGCAGCGGCAAAAATGTTGTTCTGATTAGGATTCTCCGCGTTATTTTCCAAAATTTCTTTCAGAACAAAAAGAACGGTCGGCGACGACATATTACCATAATTATTGAGAATTTGGTAAGATTCTGCTAGATTTTCAGCAAAAAGGCCCATTGCTGTAGCAAAATTTTCCACAATTTTCTTCCCGCCAGGGTGAATTGCCCAAGTATTTATCTCGTTTTTATCTAATCCGATATTGCTTAACATTTTTTGAATATTTGCCTTGATTAAGTCGGCTACGTAGGCTGTTAAATTCATAATAAACCCCGTTTCAGAAAGCTGCCAAGCCATTTCGTTGCGGCTATCGGGAATGCAAAACGAGTCGAAACGGGTGATTTGTACATTTCTTTCCTTGCTTTTTTGCCCATTTTTTGCATTTATACTGAGGGGGGCTTCCGACGGTTTTCCACCGATTAAAACTGCCGCACTACCATCGGCAAAAAGCAAATTTGAAAGCAAATAATCGTCGCTGTAGTTGGTTTGAAAATGGAGCGTGCAGAGTTCCGTGCAGACGATTAAAACCTTGGCATCGGGCTGATTGCTGCAAATATCATGCGCCTGCTTTAAGGCAATTATAGCAGCGTTGCAGCCTAAAAAATTAACGCTACTTCTATGTGTAGTTGGTTGTAAATCAAGAATTTGCAACAATTCTATATCTAATCCTGGGGCAAATAAACCCGTACAAGTGACCGTGATGATGTGCGTGATTCCCTGTTTTTCGGCTTCAAAATTGGGCAAATTACGAATGGCTTTGAGGGACAATTTTAAGGCTTCGGGCCGATAGACCGCCATCCGATTTGAGAGCGTCGGCGTCGGCAAAAGGTAGCGATTTTGGGCGAAAAAAGTAAAATTTTCGACCGTCTCGCCGTAGTCTTTGAGGGCAGAATAGCGCGTCGAAATGCCCGATTTAGCGGCCAATATTTTGATTTTTCGCCGCGCGACTTCATCATCCGTTGAGTTCCTGTAGATAGACATCAACGTCTCTTGAGTGTAGCAATAGTCGGGGACGGCTGTGGCTATTTTTAAGATGTAACTCATTTAGAAGGATATTAAGAATTAAAAATTAAGAATTAAAAATTTGCAAATAGCTGATTATCAATTGATTACGATTTTAAATTTATTTTCAGCAATTTGTGCGTTAGAATTTTAGAGTTGCGGCGTAGCTGCAAAATCTCGGTAACATTAGGCTCAAAGTCCGATTTCTATGCGGTGTAACCGCAAAATCGCCTGTTTCGCGGTTACACCGCGTAAAAAAACGGTAAGTCGTCTGAATATTACCGAGATTTGGCAGCTACGCCGCCGCGTGAAAAGCTAAGTCGGAAATTGCTGTATTTTTTTATTCGTAATCATTTGTTTAACAGCAAAATAATAAAACATACATTCATACAAACCGCCGCAATGAGGTTCATATACATCGTGTTTTTGAAATTGGCGTTGTCCGTATTTTTCCAAACTTGAAACAGCCAATAAACGAAAAACGCAACAATCGGAATAAAGAAAAGTTGGATGGTAAAAAAGCTGTTGAGTTGGTTGATATGATTGAAATACATAAAATAACAAGCGTTGCACAAGCCGAACATCAAGCCCGAAAAAACAAACGTGCCGCGATAGCCTAATTTATAGCTAATCGTCGTCACGCCGTCGGCTAAATCCTGCTCGTGCTGATAGATTTGCGTGAGTGGATAAACGCCCGCAATTTGGAAGGTGCAAGCAGCCATAATCCATAAATTTGTTGCATTAAGTGTTGGAGATAACTTAGTTATGCTTAAAAAAGACATATAATACGTAAAACCGCCTTGCAAAATAGCTACCACTAAAAACCCTAAAATCGGATATTTTTTTAACCGAATTTGTCGCGCACTATACGCCCGCGAGGCCAAAACGCAGAGCAATAAACAGGCAAAAAACGCGGCATTAACCAAGAAAAAAGCACTCAAAAGGGCGATAATATCAAGAATTAAAGTCACGTAAAACAGGTTTTCGGTCGGCATCGGCGGTTTTTCTAAGCCGCCGATGCTGCCTTCATCTTTATCGATATAGCTGTTGTAGCCGTTGCTTGCGGGATAAATCAGTAGGTGTAAAATAACAAATGGAATGAATACGTCAAGCCAAAAATAAGGCGTTTGCACTTGACTCCATGCCAACATGAAAACGGGCATCAAAAGGATTGAAAAAGGAATGCGGAGCAGTTTAATGGTATTTTTATCAAGCATATTTTATTGATTTTTAATTAGTTATAGATAGTTATAACCTAACGCGGGTTTGAAACCCGCGTTAGGTTATGAAGAACACCCCTCAGTATTTTATCTCGAAAACGTCGCATTCAGCATTATTTTAACCGTATTGCTCAACGTAAAACTAGAGCCGCCGACGCCGTAAGCGGTGCGGTCAATGCTTAGTTCAGTCGCTTTAAAATCCAAGTCATTGCCGTTGTTTGTCACCGAAAAAGGCAATTGAACGGATTTTGTCGTGCCTTTAATCGTCAAATTAAACGTGCCAACGTAGCTATTCCCGCTTTTTTGGATTTGAGTGGACACCAAATTAATGTTCGGAAAATTCGTTGCATCGAAATAATCTTTGGCTTTCAGATGTTTGTCTCGCATCGCAATGCCCGAATTGAACGAATTTGCTTGAATTGTCGCCGAGATACTACTTGCAGCTACGTTGTTTTCGTCGAACTTAACAACGGCACTTACGTTGTCGAAGCGGCCTGTGGATTTGATACCCGCATTTTTCACAACGTATTCAACCGTATATTTCTTCAAAATCAAGGCTTTTTGGGCTTGAACGACTTGCAAAACAAGGCAAAATAGGGCAATTAAAAGGCTATTTTTTTTCATTTCTTTTATTTTTTAATTGGTAACAAAAATTAACCACTTAAAGTTGAGAAAGATACCCCCTCAGTATCTTGCCGCTTTTTACGTGGTATAAGTTCTGGTTCAACGACAATTAGGGGGCGTTCTACCGCCTTTTCTCGATTATTTCTGTTCTTTGGTTTTG
The DNA here is from genome assembly GCA_043720935.1 of Saprospiraceae bacterium. Lineage (GTDB taxonomy): Bacteria > Bacteroidota > Bacteroidia > Chitinophagales > Saprospiraceae > JAAFJT01. Next base: position 7,270 of record JAYSRS010000146.1, on the reverse strand, counting down.
GCATCTTTCAAGTGTTGGCTAATAACGTGTTCCAAATAAGGTTTGGCAATATGCGGAACACCGCCTAAACGTCCCGTTTCGTAATAATCTGATAAGCGGTTATTGGGACGAATACCTGTAACATCGGCAAATGAATACAAATCAGACGCACCATATTTATCTTTTTCGACAACAAAAATTTGGTCTTTTTCATACAAATTTTTATAGAGTAGGGTTATATCATGTGTTGTAATAACCAATTGTGCATTATTGGGATTCGTTGTTGGATTATTAAATAAACCAATTAGCCAACTTGTTATCTCTGTATGCATACTTGTATTCATTTCATCAATTAATAAAATATCACCATCTTCCAAAGCAGACATTATAAGTGGCGTAAGTCCCAATAATTTACGCGTCCCGACTGATTGTTCATTTAGAGCTAAGGTTGTTTTTCCAATTTCTAACTGCCCATCAAACAATTTATGCTACGTTCTTAAATCATACTTTATTTTTTCAAATACGCTATCTTTAATTTCCTGCGGCATATTATGTGGATTCACCCAACGCAAAACGCCTCGCAACACACGTTCACGAGGCGTTCTTTCTGAATGACAAAAAATACTGAGGGGGGGTAAAAAAAATCAATACACCGCTTCCGCAATGCGTTTAATCGTCTTCACATCACCCATTGTGTAGTAATGTAGGCACGGGACGCCCGCTTTTTTCAACTCTTTCGACTGCATGATGCACCACTCGATGCCAATTTCGCGCACCGCATCGTCGTCTTTCGCTTTCATCACTTCGCTGACAAAATCGTCAGGAAAATCAATGAAAAACAGACGTGGAATGCCGACCAATTGCGATTTTTTTGTAATAGGTTTCAAGCCCGGGACAATCGGCACGTCAATTCCAACGGATTTACAATTTTTGACATAATCCAAGTATTTTTGGTTGTCAAAAAACATTTGCGTCACGATATAATCTGCACCCGCTTGGATTTTTTGTTTCATATAATCCATATCCGTCGCCAAATTCGGTGCTTCAAAATGCTTTTCGGGATAGCCCGCAATGCCGATGCAAAAATTGGTCGAATCGCCTTTCGTAATGCTTGGGTCGAGATATTTCCCTTTATTAATGTCCGACACTTGCTTCACAAGGTCAAGTGCGTAGGCGTGTCCTTGCGGGTGCGGAACGAACGCTGCTTCAAATTTAGCCGCATCGCCGCGCAAAGCCAAGACATTATTGACGTTCAAAAAATTGAGGTCAATCAGCGCATTTTCCGTTTCTTCCTTTGAAAAACCGCCACAAATCAAGTGTGGAACGGCATCAACGCCGTAGCGGTGCATGATAGCAGCGCAAATACCGACCGTCCCGGGGCGTTTGCGAATCGCCGTTTTTTCGTAGTAACCACTTTCACGGCGGCGATAAATAAACTCCTCGCGGTGGTACGTCACGTCAATAAACGGCGGTTTGAACTCCATCAAGGGGTCTAACGTATTAAAAATGGATTGCATTGAACCACCTTTAATCGGCGGGAGAACTTCAAAAGAGATGAGCGTTCGGTCTTGCGCGGCTTCAAAATATTGAGTAACTTTCATAAAATTTTTAATACAATTAATTGAGCCGCAAATTTACAACAAAGCCACTTGAAAAAACAGACTTCCAAATTTATCTATAAAAATTTTAAATAAGAATCGTCACAATTTTCGATTACTTTTATTTTTACCCCCTCAGTACAATGGCTATTTTGGAACAAAAAAAGATATTTTTAGCAATTGAATGGTCATTAAACGTATTTTATTATGTTACGAAAACTTGCTAATATTGAAATTTACCCGTCACAGCGTCCGCTTGTTTGAACCAAAACAAAGCGGTGTAAAAGTACTTTTGAGGCATCAATCATCAGTCAATCATTCATAAATCCGAACAAAATGCCAACGCATCCTTCAACTTTGTCGCCTAGACTCAGTGAATACGAGCAATTTGCCCACATCGTTTCGCACGATTTGAAAAGCCCTTTGCGGAATATCGGCAGCTACGCCCAATTGTTGAAACGCCGCTATCAAAGCAGCCTCGATGCCGACGCGCATGAGTTTTTGGACTACATCGTCAGCAATGCCGAATTAATGAACGTTTTTCTGACCGATATGCTCGAACTCAGCTCGATTGTGCGGGATAATGACCGCAAAGCCCTTGATTTGAACCAAGTGATGAACCGCGTCAGAGCAGATTTGCAATTGGCTATTTTCAAAAATGAAGCAGAAATTGAGGTGGGTGAAATGCCTACTTTGGCCGTCTATCCAAACGTTCAGCAGTTGCTGCATCATTTGGTGGACAATGGTTTGAAATACCGCAATGGCCGTGCGCCGCGCATCAAAATTAATGCACAATCCGTTGATAATCAACAATTTTGGCAATTTTCAGTAGCCGATAATGGCGTCGGTTTGGATGAAATGTATCACGAAAAAGCCTTCTTGCCGTTCCAACGGATTGAACACCGCGACCGTCCTGGCTCGGGTATGGGCTTGGCGATTTGCCGAAAAGTGGTGCATTTGCACGGCGGGCGGATATGGTACACGCGCAATACTGAGGGGGGGACAACTTTTCATTTCACAATTCCGCAGTAGCTGTTTTATACCAAAATGGGACACTGATTTAGACTGATTTAGACTGATTTTTTTAGCTTTTTGACAATTTACAAACATTTACGAAATTTTTAAAAATTGGTAAATGTAGTTTCCGCTAAAATTGCCAAAGCGTCAAAAAATCAGTGTAAATCAGTCGCGTCGGCTCAATCAATGTCCCATTTGCGTAATATTTTCAATCAAACAAATCCGACGATAAATACCTGTCGCCACGGTCGCAAATGATGCAGACAATCACACCCGAAGTCAATTCTTTCGACAATTCAATCGCTGCATGAACTGCCCCGCCGCTACTCATGCCACTAAAAACGGCTTCCTCTTTGGCCAAGCGTTTGGCCATGATGCGCGCGTCTTTTTCAGCAATATCTATCACGCGGTCAATGCGGCTGCGGTCGAATATTTTTGGCAAATAGGCTTCTTGCCATTTCCGAATCCCTGGAATGCGCGACCCCTCAGTAGGTTGACAACCAACGATTTGTATATGATGATTTTTTTCTTTTAAAAATTTTGAGACGCCCATAATCGTCCCCGTTGTTCCCATCGAAGAAACAAAATGCGTTACTTTTCCTGCCGTATCGCGCCAAATTTCTGGCCCCGTTGTCGTGTAGTGCATTGCTGGATTGTCGGGATTTGCAAATTGATTGAGCATCAAATAACCGCCTTTTTGCACCTGTTCATTGGCATAATCAATCGAACCTTCCATGGATTGTGCTTTGGGCGTCAGAATTACTTTCGCACCGAAGGCTTGCATGGTTAAAACCCGTTCGCGGGTCGCATCTTCGGGCATAACTAATTCAATATCAATCCCAAACAAATTAGCAATCATTGCCAAGGCTATGCCCGTATTGCCACTTGTTGCTTCTATCAACTTAGTGCCTTTCGTAATATCGCCGCGCTCAATCGCGCCTTTTATCATGCCATAAGCCGCACGGTCTTTGACACTACCGCCCGGGTTTGTCCCTTCTAATTTGCCATAAATTGTCACGTTTTTATTGACGGATAATTGGCTTAATTCCACCATTGGCGTATTGCCAATCAAATCTAATAATTTTGACATAAATGAAAATGATGAATGATAAATTATAAAAGGTGAATCTCGCCTTCAAAACGTCGCCGACGTTACGGCGCACATTTACGAAATCTTTAAGATTTCATAAATGTCAGGAACCATTGTACCATAAAGCCGATAATTCAGAAGTGAAATTTAAAAATCCCTTGCAAACGCATCGTTTTACAAGGGATTTCAGGTAAAATACTGAGGGGGTCTATTTTTACGAAGTAGTGCTACCTTGACGTCACGCTACGTTTATTTTACAAACGTATATAAATATTCGCCAGGAAATTCCTCATAAACACCCGCCAAAACGACTTTTCCTTTCGACAATCCGACCAATTTTACCGCTTCATCGAGGCTCGCTACTTTTTGGTCATTGATATGTGTAATCACAAAACCGATTTCCATATTTTTGCTTTCTATCAAACTGCCGTGCGAAATACTGACAACTTTTACGCCATGTATTCCGAGCTTACGCGATTCCTGTTGCGTGAGTGGGCGAATGTCGGCGATACCAATTTTTTTGAAGGCTTCTATGCTGCCATCAAATTTATCGGACGTAATTAAAGCTGTTGTATTACTTTTATTTCTAAGAACAATGTTCGCCGTGGCGCGTTGACCCTTGCGGAAATACTCTATTTTGACCGTCTCACCTGGCCCATGACGGGCAACTTGCTCGAGTAATTCGGCCTTGTTTTTAATTTTTTGACCGTCAATGCCGATAATCACGTCGCCTTGTTTCATCCCCGCTTCTTCAGCAGCACTTTTATCGTTTATTTTCAAAACAAAAACGCCATTCATCGAATTATAACCCGCCGAACGGGCTTGCGAAACGGATAAATCGTTGATTTCTACGCCCAAAAAGCCACGTTGAACGACGCCATAATTCTTCAAATCGCGGATAATTTTCATCGCCAAATTGGCAGGTATGGCAAAAGAATACCCTTCGTAACGACCTGATTTTGTAATAATTGCGGTATTTATACCCACCAATTCGCCGTTTGTGTTGACCAATGCACCACCCGAATTTCCGGGGTTGACAGCCGCATCGGTTTGAATAAACGACTCAATTGAATAACTGTCCTCCAAAATATTAATGCTGCGACCTTTTGCCGACACAATCCCTGCGGTCACTGTAGATTCCAAGTTGAACGGATTACCAACGGCCAAAACCCACTCGCCTACGCGGATGCTGTCGGAGTTGCCAAAACGGACGGCCTCCAAGCGTTGTGCATCAACTTTGAGCAAAGCCAAATCGGTGGAAGGGTCAGTGCCAATTATTTTCGCCGTAAACTCGCGTTTATCGTCAAGCGTCACTTGAATATCGGTCGCATCAGCCACAACATGATTGTTTGTTACAATATAACCATCGTTTGAAATGATAACGCCCGAACCCGATGATGCGCCTGGCGCGCCGTCGTTCCAAAAATTGTCGCCCGACCCTGTTGTCAACGCTTTGATATTGACGACGGACGGCGTAATGACTTCCGCACCCGCAATAAAATTGGTCGGTGCGCTCGATACAAAATTGCGTTGAAGGCGGCCACTCAGTACGAAGTCGTCAAAATTGGCATAACGCGCCGTCGCGCCGTCGCGGATAACGATTTCGCGGGGTGCTTCAAAATAGCGGAGTGTGCCAACGGTTGCAGCAGCAGCAGCCACGGAAGCGGCGACCGCAATAAGAATAATTTTACTATTTGCAGTAATTTTCATATCAAGTGCGGTGATTCTTTATGTTATTATTCTAAGTACATGACAAAAAAGTAAATGCCTTTTCGCACTCGCTTCGCTCGTGCGAAAAGAGGGGAAAGTGGTTCAAATTTCGGGCAAAGCCCGAAATTTGAACCACATCTCCTCCTTTTTGCACGAGCGAAGCGAGTGCGAAAAGGCATTTACTTTTTTGTCATGTACTTAGATTAATTTGTGAAATCCGTGGAGAAAATAAGACGGTTTAGCCTTCAATTGGTAACGGTAAAACGCCAAATTGTTGCAAATGATGCCTAAAATGCCGTGCATGAGTCTGCACCCATTCGTCAAAATTCAGCGTACCCAAAACAGGGTGCATCGCCGTCAAGCCTGGATGTTCGGCGTAATAATCATCAAAACGTTCCAATTGTTGCAAAAGAAAAATTTTTGCCGCATTTATATCGGAAAATCGAAGTGGATTTGGCGTTTCAGGAATGCCTTCGGCGCGAAAACCACGCGGCATAGGAACATCCTTTTCATAGTACCGCATTTTCCGATAGGCCAAACGCTCCGCATCAACGGTTGCTTTTGCTTCAAAACGACCGTTGGAAAAACCGACAACCATGCCCAAATGCTCTACCATTTGTTGGGCATTCATCTGTCCCCACAAGGCAGGTGTATCTGCTTGCAAAGCATCAAGAAGGTCGGGAAACTGCTCGTATAGAAATTCGTGATAATTCATAATCTAAGTGAAAAGTTATAAGTGAAAAGTTGTCGTAACGTGTTTTGTCATTCAGAAGGAATCTCTATTTTGTGTAATATTTTAGACTTACACAAAATAGAGATTCCTTCTAAATGACAAAACTACGACAAAAAAGTAAAAAATACTGAGGGGTCTATTTTTCAGAATCGAGCAACTCTTTTATCATTAAAACCATCCCTCGATATTCGGGGCGCATTTTTTCAAAATCTAACAACCAAGTACCGCATTCCACAAAACCCATTTTTTCATACATATCTACGGCACGAGAAGAATCCATTGCGGCGAGCCAAACGGCGGTTTTGCCTAGTTTGTGCGCCATTTCGACGCTCATTTCGACCAATTTGGTGCCAATACCTTTACCAACGGCGTTTTCTGTCAAGTAAATTCTATCCAAATACAAGGCGTTTAGGGCGGCTATTTGGCTACCACTACCCGTACCGAAGCTAAAACCTTGTCCGATACTGAGGGGGTAGTCCAACGTCAGTTTCATGTAGCCCAAGTCGTTTTTACCATTGGTAGCAATAAAATACACGACATTAAGGTCAGCAATTTCGGCGGTTAATTTCTCAACGGTGTACATCGTTTCGGTGTACCATTCGCCATTGTCAAACCATAAATAAGCATAATGTGGTGGGTAGCAACGTTTAGCCAATTTTGAGAGGCGTTTCACGTGAGAAAGCGTTACTTTTTCCATGCGTAAATCAGTGTACATACATCAGTTTATCTAAAAATGACTTAAATACTGAGGGGGTCAAAACGTGTTTTGCCCCTTAAATAAAATCAGTCTTCAATTTGTTTTATAAGGTTGTCCAGCTCTCTGTCACTAACGCTTGAACGGTCGGCTTTGTCGTAAATATCGAGTAGATAAATCATATCCTCTACAATTCTGACACACGTTATAACGCGTGAATTATCGCGTTTACCCGTTTTCTTAGAAGCGATATCAAAACGAACTTTATAACAGTTTTTTCCGAGCGATTCACCCTGTGAGGGTCTTCTTCTAGTTTTTCAAGCAAGCGCAAGTAATCATCTGGAACAGACGGATATTTTTTAGCGAGCTGTTTTAAAGCTCGTTTGAATGAAGGGAGGACTTCGATAGTCATACTATGACAGCCTCCTCTCTTAGTTCTTTAAGCAAAT